>JALOTV010000407.1 GCA_025457685.1 Opitutaceae bacterium | reverse complement strand
ACCCTTGGTCGCGGGCAGGTCCATCGACGCCTGCGTCCAGGTGCCCACGAAGGGCATCACAAACGGCAGATGCTCGGAGCCGTCGGGCGCGACGACCTTGACCTCGAGGTTGTTGCGCAGACGGGGCGTGCGCAGATCGGCGGTCGTGGTGTCGGTGCCGGCGGGATCCGTCCAGGCCAGCGTCGCGCGGATCGCCGAAGTTCCGTCCCAGACAAACTCATGCGTCCGCGTGGTCGATGCGCCGTCGAGCACGCCCTCCACCAGTCGGGATTTTAGCGCATGGGCCGCATGATCGCGGAGCAAATCGGCGGCGGCCTGGCCGTTGATCAAGCCCCAGCCGAACTTGTAGTCGGGCCCGGCAAGACCGCGGTCGTCGGCAGTGTGGATCAGCAAGCCCTTCAAGGTGCTCGAGCGCATCGCGCCGCCGGGAAACAGACGCGCATACTCCTCGATCAACAAGGCCGCCGTGCCGACCGCATTGGGCGTGGCCATGCTGGTGCCGCTGAGCGTGCCGTAGGCGGCGTCGCTCCCGTTTAGCGACGAATACACGCCGTCGCCGTTGGCCACGAGATCGGGCTTTATTCGGCCGTCGTCGGTCGGACCGAAGGAGCTGAAGACGCTCGCGTTGGCCCGGGACGGATCGCGCATGCCGTTCAACACCGCGTCGGTGACCGAGCCCACGGTGAGCACGTTTTTCGCCAGCGCATCGTATCCGATGGTTTCAAACCCGCCGCGGTAGCCGCCATCGCCGCCGGGGTGAAGCGCGGGATCGTAGGGCGCCAGCCGCGAGTGCGTCGCTGTCGCGCGCGAAGACGTTGTAGCGGCCGAAATCGAGCTCCGCCGCGGCGGCATTCGTGCCGTTGCCATGCCACTCCCACACACGCGACGGACTGCCGCCGGCCACGTAGTTCCAACCGGAAATGTAGCCGTAGCTGTGGTTGGAAAGGTAGAGCGCGTCCGGCTGCCCGGGAGCCGCGGCGGCCCGCGCGGTCATCTCGGCTTTGTCGCTGTTCCAGTCGTAGCTATCTATCCCCGCGGCGGTCGCCATGCCGCGCGCGGAGGCCACGATTCCGGCGGCGGCGATCGTGCCGGCCACATGCGTCGCGTGGTCGATCGAGACCGAGCCATCTTTCACCGTGACGCGAGCGCCGGCGGCAAATTCCTGGTGGCTCGCTCGCACCGATCCGCCGTCCCACACGCCGACTTTTACGCCCGAGCCAGTCAGATTGTAGGGGGCCGCCCGCAGCGCGCTCGCCCCGCTGGAAATCGCCGCGCTCAGGTTGTGGGTGGTGAAATACACCGGTTGCCCGTTTTCAAAGGCCACCAGCTCCTGCACCACGCCGCCTGCGCGCTCCACGCGCACGGGCAATCCGCGCGAAGCGGCCTCGCGTTCGGCGGCGGCGCGGCGGGTTTGTTCGATTTCACGCAGCCGTCCGACCACCCGCTCCCGCACTGCGGGATCGGACAAATCACCCTGCTCCGCCTCCAGCAAATCCGCCAAACTGGGCAAACCCTCCACGTCCGCGCTCAAGGCGGCGACTAGGCTGGTTTCCGAGGACGCAGTGGCGCGACCATCGGCCAAAGCGTGAAAAGTCGGCGGCGACGTTGCCTCGGCGTTGCCGTCGCGTGACAGCGAGCCTGCGCGCGCGACACCAGAGACGGGCGCAATCGACTCGAGGCCGATGGAGCGCAGGCCCAGCAAGGCCAGCGCGGCGACAAGGGCGCATAGGGCAGAAGTCAGTGGTAGACTCAGGCGGGGTTTCATGTGCCTAACCTCGGAGCCAATCCATATTCGTTAACGGCACGTCGGCAAGTGAGCGACTACCTTGCCGAAAAGCTGGTCAGTGATCCGATCCTTGGCTGCCCGACATGGATTCGAACCATGACTAGGTGAGTCAAAGTCACCTGTGCTGCCATTACACCATCAGGCAAGGAAAGGACGGCAAACCGTGCTGGCCGCGCGTTCTGGGTCAAGGCCTGAGATGCGACAATTCCAACCGATTTCGTGGCTGTTTCGGGTCCGCAGCCAGCGGAGAACCCAGCTCGCGGCTTGACGCCGGCCGCTTTGCTATGCTTGTTCCCTTCCGCCGTGCCTAACGCTTCCTCCACCTCCATCAAATCGCTCTCCCACGTGGTATCCGTGGTAGTAGCTATTTCCGTGTCCGTAACGGACGCACCGCGAGGCTGACGAAGGTTAACTACTTAACTTTTCCGCCCCCTCCGGTGATTTCCGGAGGGGGCTTTTGTTTTACGGCAAAAGTCCCGACAACTCCGGCAGCCAAGCGAAGGGGGTGGTGCTCTCTCCAACCACACCACCCACATGCAACCGCTAGAAGCTCAATTCCCCCCCATAGCCCAGGCTCTGGGCCGTCTCCGTCAACCGCGCGCCTGGCCCTGTGCGCCGCGTCCGGCCGAGCCCCGCCCCAGCCCGCAGGTGGAGCCCTGCCGGCTAGGCGCGGCGAACGATTTTCTGTGCATCGTCCCCGAACCGGCTCTGACCGGAGACCTTCCGCCGGCCGAAGCCACAGCCCGGCAAGATCGCCCCTACTGGTTCGACCTGTAAACCGTGGCGACTCCGGTGCACTTTGCCCGAAGTCGCCGGCCGAGGCGCCAAATGGCCCCTTACTTGCCGATGCCCGAAGCGCGGAAGCCGATCGCGCGGAGCTTGGCGAGATCGAGGATGTTGCGCCCGTCGAACAGGAACGCCGGCTTCGGCATGCCCGCATAGATCTTTTCAAAATCCAAGGTCTTGAACTCGTCCCACTCGGTGATGATCGCCACCGCATGCGCGCCGACGCAGGCCTCGTAGGCGTCCTTCGCCACCTTCAAGCGACCGCCCTCCGGTCCGATCTCGCCCAGTTCGGGTGA
>JALOTV010000128.1 GCA_025457685.1 Opitutaceae bacterium | reverse complement strand
AGGCCGAAGAAATTGAGACCAGACTCGATCGTGGTGCGGAAGGGGATGACGATGCCGGGGACGGGCGAGCCGTCGGGCTTGCGCAGATTGCGGCAGGCCTCGGCGATATCGGGATCGGCGAGCACGTTGCTCACGATGTGTTGTTCAAGGGTCTGGCGCCAGGCGGTGTCCTCGGGGGCGGCGGGGTCTTCATCGCGGAGGCGGAAGAGCTCGCGGCGGAGGGAGAAGGTGGTGCCGTAGGGATCGGGGTTGTTGATGCCGAGGCGGCCCTTGGCGACGGACCAGTCGGCCTGGAGCCGGGCCATGGTGCCGGCGAGGCCGGAGTCGCCCAGGGTGCTGGTGGTGGCCTGGGGCACGCCGCCGGTGAGGTCGCCGAGGGAGCGGGAGGAGACGATACCGGCGACGACGGCTTTTCCGGCGGGGGAGCCGAGGAGGCCGGTCTCGTAGTCGTAGCTCTTGGCCGAGAGGTAGGTGTAGCGGCTGGCGAGATCGAAGAGGGCGCGGTATTGCTCCAGCGCCTCGTTGCGGAAGGTGCGGAAGCCCAGGTCCTTCGTGCGGTAGCCCTGGATCAGGGAGGCGGCGCGGAGACGGAAGCTCTCGCGGTCTGCGAGGATCTGGTCGCCCTGAGCGATGAGGGTGCGGACGCGTTCGGAGGCGCGCTGGAGGTTGGTGGCGAGGGCGGCCAACTCGTGGTGGCTGGCGGTGAGGTTGCGGTAGAGGATCTCGTATTCGTAGCTCGATTGTAGCAGTTCGTAGTTGGCGCCGAGTTCGTTGAGGGTGACCTGCAGTTCTCGCTGGATGCCGGCCTGGGGGGCGTTGAGCCCGGCGGCGGCGATCTTGGCGGAGACACTGCCGGCGAGGAGGGCAAAGACTCCCCGGCTGCGCACGAGGTTGATCGCTCCGCGCGCGGTGGAGGTGACGTCGTTGGCCAGGCCGTTGACGGTGGGGAGGGCGAGCTCGATCTTGGTCTCGGTCAGACCATCGGCGGCGAGCTTGAGCACGTTGCCGGTTTTTTCGAGGGCCTGTTGGGCGAGGCGCAGCTCGCGGATCTGCTGGTAGGCATCGGACTCGGCCTCGACGGAGGCGGTGAAGGCGTAGAGCTGGCCTAGGTAGAGGTCGTGGCGGCGGAGGAAGAGCGCGCGATTGTTATCCAGTCTGTTCGAGGCGTCGAGGATGGCGAGGTGGGCCTGATGGACGTCGAGCAAGGCTTGCTGGAGGGCGCCGACCTGGGCGCGGGTGCCCAGGGGGTAGGCCCACTGGTCTGCGTATTGCACGAAGCGGTTTGGCAGGACGGTGAGGGAGCGCTCCACGACGGCGCGTTCGGTCGCGGATGGATTCAGGGCGCTGTCGTAGCCGCGTTTGATGTCTTCCACGGCGTTGCCGGTGAAGGTCTGGATCTGGGTGGGGACCCGAACGTTGATCGTGACCGGGGTGGCGGTGTCCACGAGGTCGGTGGGGCGGTCGATGATGAAGTAGTTTTCGAGATCGGGGCCGGCGTAGCCTTGGGCGTAGGTTTTGCCCGCGCCGATGTCGCCGGTGTAGGGGGTGCCGTAGATCTCGGTGAGTTTCTTCACGAAGGCGCCTTCCTCGGACGCGATGGCGGCGGTGTAGTCGTCCAGCTGGTTTTCCTGGTTGCGGAGCAGGCGAGTCATCTTCGCGGCCTGGTCGAAGGCGCCTTTGGCGTTGAGGACGGCGCGGAGGGCGCGCTCGTGGATTTGTTCGTAGTGGGTTTTGCCGGCCTGGAGCTCGGTGGGGGAGATGTCGAAGGCGATGGCGCCGGGGCTGAGACCGAGGGGGTTTAGGCGGGCGTTGGCGTTGTCGAGCGTGGTCTGGAAGTTGGTCGCGGTGGTGGCGAGTTCGGCGAGTTCGGGGACGGTGGTGCGGTCGATGACCTCGACGCCGGAGTGGGTGGGGTCGGTGTCTTCCTCGGGCAGGAGGGTGTTGGCGACGAGCCAGTGGAAGTAGGCGCCCTGCGTGGCGCGGGCGGCCCATTCATCCAGGCTCCAGTGGCGGGTCACGCCGGTGCGAGGATTGGTTCTGCCGTCGCGGAAGTGGGCCCAGCCGGCGGCGGGGTCGTCGCGATAGATCGCGCGGTGGGTGAGGGCGAGGATCTGCTCGGCGGTGCGGGCGACGTTGGCGGCGGCGGCGGCGAATTTACGCTCATCCTGGTAGTCGATCTGGACGGCCTGGCCGAGGATGGTGACGGCCTCGCTGCGCGGGGTCCAGGTGAAGTAATCGTTTTGGAGGAGGCGGTAGTAGCCGGTGAGGGCGGTGAGGTAGTGGCCGTAGGCGTCGCCGTGGCCTTGGGGGAACATGCGCTGGGCGTCGGCGGCGTCGAGGCGGCCGTCGGCGGTGGGCGAGCCGGCTTTTTCGCGGATGTTGTAGTTAACGGCGTAGAGAGCTTCGCCGGAATTTATGCCGCGGGTGTAGTTCCAGTAGAGGCGGTTGTAGGCGGGGGCGGTGGCGACGGACGGGCTGGCGAAGTCGTCGCGGCCGCGGAGGAGGGCGAGTTCCTCGTCGAGGACGCTGGCGACCTGGGCCTCGAAGGAGAAGCGGGAGGTGTTGACCTCGGTGATGGTGACGCCGCCGGCGGTGGCCTGGCCGGTGGTGGCGTCGTCGATGGAGATGGTGGGGTTGGCGGCGTCGGCGAAGGCTTCGTTGCCGAGGATGGTGTAGAGATCGTTGAGGTAGCCGGCGGCGAGGAGCAGGGCGTCGTTGACGGCGGGGGCGTCGTAACCGGCATCGATGGAGATGGCTTTGCCGCGGTTGAGGACGGTCTCGTAGATTTCGATGAGGCCGACGTCGTTGATGTTGTCCAGGGTGAGGGCGATGTCGCCCTCCCAGCGCTGTCCTGCGGAGGTGAGCAGGGAGACGTCGGTGTTGACCGCGTTATTGGCGAGGTCGGCCATGCGCTGGTTAAACGGGTTGATGGCGGCGAGGACGCGTTTGATCCAGCCCTCGACGAGGACGGGCTCCATCCAGCGGGACCAGCCGGCGCCGGCGACGTTGTTGGTCGCGGCCTTGGGGCGGTAGCGCATGGTGAAGTAGTTGTCGGCCATGACGAGCAAGGGGCTGCCAAGCGGGGCGGTGGGGGAGCCGCCGACGACGACCTCGTTGAGGAGAGTGCCATCGGGCTGGAGCCAGGGTGAGCCGACGGCGGCGACGAGGTCGGTCTCGGCCGAAGCGTGGAGCTTGAGATTTACGAGGGTGGAGACGCCGGGGTCGGCGGTGGAGTAGAGGGCGACCTCGAGGGTGTTGGTCCCGGCGACGAAGTAGCTGCGGTCCACGTGGAATTGGAGACCGAGGGCGCCTTCGGCGAGGCCGGTGGAGGCGGGGCTGGCGGGGAAGAACAGCGGGGCGTTGTAGGCGAGCGCGGGGATACGGTTTACGTAGAGGACAAAGCCGGTGAAGTCGCCGAGATCGGCGCTGAACACGAAGCGGGCCGGCACGGTGGAAAAGGTGAGGGCCTGGGTAGCGCGGAGGACGGCGCCGGGATAAGTGGGCGAGGTTTGGGCGCCGGGCTGATTGACGATAAGCGTGCGCGGCAGCGAGACGGTCTCGGTGTAGGTGGAGGGCAGGAATTCGCCGGAAGCGCGGCCAAGTTCCCAGTCGGCGGTGGTGCGCTCGGTGATGGCGTAATCGTAGGTGGGCGGGGCGGAGCCATCCTGGGGAATGGCGTAGCGCCACTCGAATTCGTAATCCTCGGGCCGGGCGGCGAAGTCGCCGCTGTGGCGGAGGGTGACCTGTTCGTCGAGCGGGTTGAGGGAGAGGTTGGCCTTGAGGTCGCCGGTGTAGAGCTGGGGGGCTACCTTGAAGACCTGGAGCGAGACGGGATCGCCTGCAGGGGTGAAGGCGCGGCCGTCGCCAAAGACCATGGTGACCCAGCCGCTTCCCTGACCGGTGGCGGTGAGGGCGTAGTCCACCACCGCGGTGTCGGAGTCGTTGATCAGGGTGAGTTCGGAGGCGCGGCGTGAGACGGTCTCGCCGACCTTGAAAGCGCCGACCTTGGCGGGATCGGGGATGAAGGTCTGGACCTGGGTGACGAGGTTGGTGAAGGCGTTTTCCCAGGCGGGGGCCTCGGCACTGGTGACGAGGGCAAGGATGCGGGCGCGATCGTCGGCGCTGAGGACGTTGAGATTGAGGTAGTCCTCACCTGCGACGGCGTCCACGAAGGCGCCCTTGAGGATGAGCGAGCCTTTGCCGCCGCGCAGGGGGTCGTAGTAGAAGCGCTCCTGGAGGTGGGGCGGGAGACCTTGGAAGTAGGTCTTGCCGGAGGAGGTGGTGGTGCGGAGCGAGGTGGGGAGCGCGGCGAGGCCGCCGGGCTGGCCAAGGGCGTAGACTTTTTCGCGGATGGGGTCGTGGAGGATGGCGCTTGGCTTGGCAGGGCCGCCGGCGGCGATGGACTGCTGGTAGAGCACACGGGCGCTGGCTTGGCCGGAAACCTGGGGCAGACCAAATTTGGCTTTGGTGAGCGTCTCGCCGACGCGGAGTTCGGGGGCGAGGGCGGGCCAGACGGGGCGGTAGTTGATGGTCAGGGGCGTGCCGGTGACAGGGTCGCCGACGGGCGTGCCGCCGACGAGCGGACGCAGGTAGGGCAGGACGGTGCCCACGGCAGGCTGGGTCTCGAGGCCAGGGATAAAGAAGCCTTCGCGCATGGAGTAATAGAACTGCATGCCGAGGGACGGGGTGGTGGAACCGATGTAGTCGATCTCGAAGGTGACGCCTACGGTGATGGCGGGATCGAGACTCAGTCCGGTGATGGTTTGGCCGGTCCACTGGGCGTGGGTGGACATCGGGAAGGTGATGGTCTGCCAGCCGCCATTGCCGGTGTATTGCCGGCTAAGCTTTCGCGTGGCGCTGTAGGTGGGCGCGGTGGTCGTGATCCACTCGATATCGACGTTGGCGTTGGCGCTGGCGCGCAGGCGCAGGGTGATGCCCGACACGGCGTCACCGGGGAAGCTGAGCGAGGAGGCGATCAGCTTGGCGTCACCGGTGCCGTTGACCACGGCGTTGAAGCGACCCTCGCTCACGGAGATGGAGCCGATGTTGGCGCTGGTGGTCCAGATGCCGCGATCGCCAGGGACGTTGAAGTCGGCGTTGCGGAGGGGCGAGGGGGCGGCGGTGGTCAGGCCGTTGTGCGGGCCGCGATAGACCCAGTCGTAGCCCTTGCGATCCTTGTAGGTGAAACGGTCGTAGAGACCGCCGGAATTTTGCGGGGCGATGTCGGGGATGCCCTCGATTTCCGTGTTGGCCACCGTGCCGGAGGGTCGGACCGGCAAGGGCAGGAGCGGGAGGGGCATGGGCCCCTGAAGGATGGTGCCGGCGGTGATCGGGTAATCGAACCGGACGTCATCGACGGTGCCGGGAAGATCGATTTCGCGGACGATCTCGAAGGCGCGCACGGCCGGGCGGCCGTCGTCGGGGGACGTGTAATCAAGCAGGGCGAAGGGGCGGGAGGTGTAGGTGGCGGGATCGGCGCCGGCGATATTGAGATCGTCGCGGAGGGCGTAGATGCGTCCGCCCAGGAGGACGGCGTGCTCCTCGTTGGGGTTGAAACCGGGTCGGGCGCGGTCGTTCTGGACGTAGAGCGAACCGGCGAGTTCGGCGCCGGTGAGGTCGCCGCTGCCGCTGTTGGAGGCGAGAACGATGCGGGCGGGGGATGTGGGATAGGAGACGGTATAGCGGCCTATCTTGGCGGGAACGAAGAAGGGGGCGAAGTCGGCGGAGGGCGGGTTGACGCGTTTAAACCACCAGACGGTCAGCTGGTTTTGGCCCGGGATGGCGTTCACGGGGATGATGGCTCCCTGCTCGGCGGCGAGGGCACCGACGGAGAAGGGGTTGCGGTAGGCACCCGGGTGGTAAGCGGTGCCGGCGGCGATGTAGCCGGCGTTCAGGTAGCCGGTGGGGGCGGGGATGCGGTCGCCCACGAAGACGTTGCCAACGAGGGCGGATGCGCCGTCGCCTTCGCGGAAGCCGGCGAGACTCTCGGACTGGGTGTAGAGGCGGACATACCAGACGGAATTACCGCCGGTGAATTTGAGCAGGGTGCGGTTGGTGCCGTCGCCGGCGAAGGTGACGGTGAGGCGCTGGCTGTTGAAATCGAGGGCGGCCTCGGTCTGGGCGGGGTGGTCCTGATAAACGATCTGGGGCAGGGTGCCGTCGGGGAATTGGACGCCGGTGGCGGTGGTGCTGCCGGCGGAGGGGACGGTGTAGTGGGCGTAGGCACCCACCTCGTCGGGCCAGACTTGGGCGTAGTGGTTGCGCAGAACCGGCCACTTGATGCCGAGATCGGGGCGCGAAGGGGAGGGGAGGAAATGGATGGCTGCGTCGGATTCCTGGAGCCAGTAGAAGATGACGCGGTCGGGGTTCTCGTTTTCGCGTTCCGCGTAGTAGTCGGTGCGCCCGTCGGGCCGGATCTGAGAGCTGTAAAGCGGCTGGGCGCTGCCGGTGGCGTCGAGGACGGGCGAGGCGGTCCACTCGGAGCTTTGATCGAGCGGGAGGAGGTTGTTGTCCTTGTCGCGCGGGGTGATGCGGTCGCCGAGGAATACGGTGACGTTGTTGGAGGGGGCGACGCGGACGATCTCGACGACGTCGGCGCCGAGAAAAACGTGATCGGTGGGGGAGCCGGGCTTCAGGGCGCCGAGATATTCGATGAGGATGCGGCCCTCGACATTATGGGCGTGAAGGAGGCCGACGCCGCTGAGTTTCTCGAACCAAAGGGTGCGCTTCTCCTCGGGGATGGAGGAGTTGGGGTTGGTGTTCTGCGAGATGCCGACGGGCTGGTATTCGGCGGCGACGGTTTGGGGGACGAGGTTGTTGTAGACGGGGTTGACGGTTTCGATGCTGCCGGAAGGGATGCCGACGAGGGGGCCGTTGAAGCTGCGTTCGGTCCAGAAGATGGTGCGGACGGGCTTGGTGGTGGCGGAGGAGACGGTGAACGTCTCGGTGCGGTGGCGGTAGCGAAGGCCGGGGTTGGGATCGCCGGGGCGGGTTACCTCGACGCGGGTGACCCAGGTGACGGACACACGTCCCGCCTGGTGGGCGAAAACGCGTTCGGCGTGGGGGCTGTAATAGACGCTGGGAACCGCGTCGGCCGGCACGACATCGATTTCGGGCGAGCCGGTGGAGTGGACGAGGTCTTCGCCGGGGCGGACCGGGATGGGGCGCCAGTAGAGCGGGTCGGCGGGGGTGACGCCGTCGATCTGGGTGGAGGGCGGGGTGACGACGTCGCCGAGCAGATAACGCGGAACGCCGGCGGCGAAGGCATGCCCGAGGTGGGCGCGGCGCAGGACGAGGGCGGGGGCGGCGCCGCCGGTGCTCGAGGGGTAGCGGGCGGTGAGGTCGCCGGAAACGGAGCGCGGACCGGCCACGGAGGCGGTGGAGCCGACGGCGGCGAATTGCGGTCTGCCGGCGGCGATCGGCGGGGTGCCGTCGGGATCGACGGGGACGTTGCCCGGAACGGAGCCGGCGGTGCCCGAGCCTGACTTGAAGAGCGGATTAAGCTCCGGGCTCTTGAGCTCGTATTGGGCGGCGAGGGGACCGACGCCCAACCAGACGAAGGCGGCGACGAGCAAGGCGCGCAGGAGAGGCGTGGGACGCGTGGGCATGGCGGGACGGGGCCGAGACGCGGGGCTCAGCGTTGGGCGGAGAGGGCGGCGGTGAGGGCGGCGACTTGTTTTTCGAGGGCGGCGAGGCGGGACTCGGCGGTTTCGGCGCGAGTGGTGAGGGCGGCGATTTGGGCGTCCTTTTCGGCACGGAGTTCGCGTAGGGCCTCGACGGTGAGGGCCTCGAATCCTTTCACCGTGATCGCCTTGAAGCCGTCGGGGCCGTCACCGACCCAGGAGGGGAAAATCTTTTCCACTTCCTGGGCGATGAAGCCGGTTTGCTGGCCGGCGGTGTAGCGGGCTTCGTCCTTGAAGCGGAAGGTGACGCCGTGGAGGCGGAGCAGTTGGTCGAGCGAACCGGTAAGATCCTTGATATCGGTCTTCAGTCGCGCGTCGGAATTCACGGCCCACGTGGAGCCGGTGGGTTTGAACGCGTTGCCGCTTTGATCGAAGTAGAACCAAGCGCCCGAGGTGGTCGCAATTGCGAAGGGGAAGTTGAGGCTGGAGGGGTTGGCGACGAGGACTTGGACGTTTTGATCGCCGTTGGCCTGGCCCAAGCCGATGCGACCGTTGGCCTCGACCGTGATGCGATTGGCGCCGCCCGAGCGCAGGCCCCAGCCGCCGGTGTCCAGATT
>JALOTV010000127.1 GCA_025457685.1 Opitutaceae bacterium | reverse complement strand
TCGCTGGATTATCTTTCCCCTGTGGCCTTCGAAAAACTACACCAACAAAACATCAAAAAAGCCGCCTAACCCTCCGTCCATTTTTTCGAGGCAAGCCCTCTCCGGCCTGACACAAGGTCAGGCCCTACATTGAAATTTACGGCTGCACAAAAAAGCGGCGCGGCGGGGTGAACCGCCGCGCCGCCATGAACACGGACGCCGCCTTACTGCTGGGTGACCTTGAGGCGGGCGAAGATCTTGGTCTGGGCGCCCGGAGTGAAGGTGTAGCTGATGGTCGTGGCGTTTTGCGACACGCCGCTCAGCGCGGTGCTCCAGCCGACCAAATCGGTGGAGGTCTCGATGGCGTAGCTGACATCGCCACCGAACGGCGTGCCGCGCTTGGTGAAGGTGAGGGTGTTGCCGTTGAGCACGCCGCGTTCGCCGCCGTTGACCAGGGCGTATTCGACGAGGTTCTTGACGCCGTCGTTGTCGGAGTCGCCGGAGACACCGCCGGTCACGCTGTTGGTGGTGGCCCAGGACAGGTAGTTGTCGGTGACGGTGACCGTGAAGGTGTCGGTGGCGGTGAGGCCGCCTCCATCCGTGACGGTGACGGTGATGGTAGCGGTGCCGGTGAGACCGGAGGTCGGGGTGACGGTTACGGTGCGGTTGGCTCCGGTGCCACCGATGAGGATGTTGCCGTTGGGCACGAGGGTGGTGTTGCCGCTGGTGGCGCCGACCAGGAGCGAGTCGGCGGCGGTTTCGGTGTCGCCCACGGTGACGGCGAGCGCGCCGGTGGTGCCGCCGGAAGGCACGGAGCGGTTGGCTATGTCCGAGATGGTGGGGGCGGTGTTGCCGCCGCCGCTGCCAACGAGGAAGCCGTTTTCATCGAGCGTGTAGGTGCCGGCGCCGCCGCCGTTCACGCTGATGAGGGCGAGTTGGGCGGGGATCAGACTACCGCTGTTCGTTCCGAAGCGCAGGGAGTTGGCGCCCAGCGTGCCGACGATGTTGAGGGTGCCGCCGGTCCAGTCGATCGCGCTGCTGTCGGCAAAGGCGAGCTGGGCACTGCCGAGGTTGATCGTGGCGGCGCCGGTGACGTCCAAGGTGCCTGCGGCTGCGGTGACGCCCGTCCCGACCGCGAGAGTGCCTGCGCCGATGGAGACGGCGGATGCGGCGGGAAGCGAGTTGCTCGCGCCGAGCTCGAGCGTGCCGCCGTTGATGGTGGTGGCGCCGGTGTAGGTGCCGGGGCCGGAGATCGTGAACTTGCCGGCTCCGCTCTTGGTCAGGCCGAAGTTGTTGTAGGCGATGGAGCCGTAGCCTGAGACCCAACCGAGTTGGCCGGAGTAGGCGTAATCGGCGGTGTTGTTGATCGTCAACGTGGCGGCGGTGCCGCTGTTGTTGACGACGCGCTGCACACGAGAGACTCGTCCCGTGACGTTGGTCAAACCGGCGAGGGTCTGGTCGAAGCCGTTGAGATTGAGTTCCGCAAAGCGGCCGGGAGCGGTGCCGCCGCCGTCGCCGCCATCCAAGGTGACCACGGTGGTGACCGGAAGGGCGTTGGCCACGCCGAGTCGGAAGAAGATGTTGGCGTTATTGATATTTCCACCTGCGAAGGCACTGATGGTGGTGAGGAGCGTGGAGCCGGAATAGCTGGCGGGAGTGTTCAGGATAACCACGCCGTAGGCGTTGGTTCCGCTGACGCCGCTGAAGTCCACGTTGCCGTCGCCACTGATCGTGCCGTTGATGGTGACCGGGAAGTTGGTGGTGCCTGACCCTGCCACATTGGGCGCGGTGATGGTGGCGGTGGTGCCGGCGGCGCCGAGGGTGATCGGCTTGTCGATGACGATGCCGGTGAGGCTGGGCACGAGGGTGCTGCCGCCGGCCAGCGAGATGCCGGCGGTGTTGGCCAGCGCCGAGGTGTTGGCGAGGCTAAGGATGCCGGCACTTACGGTGGTGGTGCCGGTGTAGGTGTTCGCGCCGGAGAGCGTGAGCGTGCCGCCGCCGGTTTTGGCGAGGTTGAGGGTGGAGCCGGTGCCGCTATTCCGGATAACGCCGCTGAAGGTGGTGGATTGCTCGTTGGAAAAGACGGTGAGGGTGGCGGTCGAGGAGGCGAGGAGGTTGTCGATGATGCCCGCGCCGGACAGGCCGTTGATGACGTCCGAGTTGCCGTTGAGATCGAGCGTGCCGTTCACCGCGACATTCCCGGCGGCGATGCTGTCGGGGATGACGTTGTCGGCTCCGAGTTTCAGGGTGCCGGCGTTGATGATGGTGGCGCCGGAGTAGTCGTTGGCGGCGGAGGAGAGGACCGCGGTGCCATCGCCGGCTTTGGTGATCCCGAAAGCTCCAGTCACCTTGCCGCCCAGGGTCAGGGTGCGGGAAGCCGCCACCGACCAGAGGTTGGCTTCGCCTAGTGCCAGGACGTTGTTCAAGGTGAGGTCGGCGGTGGCGGCGCTCATATCAATGTCCGCAGCGGCCGCGCCCAAGGTGAGCGTATTGCCCGCATTGATCGTGACCGAGCCAGTGGGGCTGCCGATGGTGATGCCGGACCACGTGAGATCGGACCCCAGACTGGTGGTGCTGGGGGAGGTGACAGCGCTGTCCCACTTGGCCACGTCGACCGCGGTGGGGGCCACGCCGCCGACCCAGCTACCGCCTTGGTCGAGATTCGTCGCGGTGTTGTTTTTTAAGACGGGGACGATGGTGGAGGTGATAACCAAGTTGAGCGTGAGCCCATCGTTGGAGACCGCGAGGCTCGCCGCGGTGCCTGCGGCCACGGTCGATACGGTGAGGCCGGATGTGGACGGAGCGGTGCCCGTGGTGGAGCCCCAAGTCATCAGGGGGTAGGTGCCGGGCGGCAGCGCCGCATCGGTGATGACGCTCACCGTGGGAGTGGCGGCGGTGAAATCGGCGAGTCCGGTAACGGTGAGCGGGCTGACGGTCGTGCCAGGCGAGATGGCGCCGAAGTTGAATTCCAACTTTCCCGCGGCGGTGGGGGCCAACTCGGCACAGGTCCAGGTCTGGGTGTTGTTTGTGACGGAGATGCTGTGGGTCGCCGATGCTCCCGCGAGGACCACTTTGGAATTGGCACTGCTGCCGCCGACGCGGAAGCGAAGCGTGCCGGCGTTGATGTTGGTCTGGCCGGCGTAGGTGTTGGCGGCGGTGAGGAGCAGGGTGCCATCGCCAGCCTTGGTCAGGCTGGTGGCCGCGCCGGCGATGATGGTGTTGAAGGTGTTCGTCGAGTTGACGTTGTTGGTCGTGATGGTGGGGGCGGCCGAAAAGGTGATGGTGCCGCCGCTGAACGTGACGTTTCCAGAGAGCGAACCGAAGATCGTGTTGCCCATGGTGACTCCGGCGGCGTTCACGTTGATCGTGCCCGAACCGAGACCATTCGTTGAGGTGCCGAGGTTAAAAATATCGTTGCTGGTGGTGGTCTGGGTGGCGCTGCCACCAAGGACACCATTCGCGTCGGTCTTCCACCGGGCGGACGTGCCGCCAGACGTGCTATTCTGGGCCCAGTTTCCACCGGCGTTGCCGAAACCAGTCGTGGTGCCGTTGTTGTCCCAATAGAGAGTGGCTGCGTGCGCGGCGGACGCGAACGCCATGGCGGCGAGAATAACGGAAGCCAAGGCCGAAGCTCGGCGCGCGAAACGGTGGGATGGGGCGGAGGTATGCACGGGGGTATTCATAAATTTATTTCTGAGCGCTTGTATTGTGACTCGCGTAAACGAGTGTCCGGCGTGCACGGAGCTGGGATGAGGTCAGGTCCTCGATCTAACTTTAGTGCATGCGGGAATTATACTTGCGCCACTTTTTGTGGGGTGGGGATTGGGGGCGAAAACGGGGAACGAGAAAGCCTGACAGGACAAATTACTGTATCTCATCGCCTCCTTCTTTAGCCATGGCTTATTGGGCATTATTTTGTGTTTTTGCAGTTGGCGTCGGTTGCCGGGCCACTTGGTGGCGGTGGCGGTAAGCGAATAAATGCTTACGTTGCGAAGGACTTGCCTTGGGGAAATTCAGTCGGGCGAGAGCGTCGGATGCGATGCCGTCTGGGCGCGAGACACAGAGCTGGGCGCAGGGCCCGTGTGGATTTTGCGAGGCCGGCGCCGGTCGCGGGCCACGCTCATCCCCGGAGACTTGGCGTCGAGGTGTTTTTCCCCTGCGTGCCTCAGAATTTAAAATACAAAAGATATTTTAAATAAGTGAGATGATTCAGTAATTATTTAGAGTATGCGTGTATCCAGAGCAGCGGAGGTTTTGGTCAGGGTGGAGGTCCCGGCTGCGATGAAACCGCAAAAACACAAAAAAATATCCTCAACGCCATGGCTGCCCAAGGATCGGAGCGAAGTTGGCGGAGTGTCGCGCGGCGCCGCGCGGGCGGATGGATCGAGAATGCACGCCGCCGGCAGGCGGGCGGGCGCGGGCGCGTATAGCCTTTACCGCGAATGGACGCGGAGTGACGCGTAGGAGAGAGGCGTGCCTGTCCGGGCACGCGTGGCGTGGCGGCTCAGGTCTGGGAGCGGCGGGCGGCGACGGCCCAGCCGTAGAGTTCCTCGTAGCGTTTGGCGCTTAGGTTCCAGGAGAAATCGCGATCCATGCCACGCAGACGCATGGCGTGGAGTTCGGCGGGGCGGTCGTAGTAGGTGGCGCAGGCCCAGCCTACAGTATTATAGAGCGCGGGGGCGGTGGCGTCCTGGAAGCGGAAGCCGGTGCCGACGGCGGGAGTGGCGCCTTCGACGTATTGATCGACGGTGTCGATGAGGCCGCCGGTCGAGCGCACGAGCGGCGGGGTGCCGTAGCGCATGGCATACATCTGGGTGAGGCCGCAGGGCTCGGCACGGCTGGGCATGAGGAAAAAGTCGGAGCCGGCCTGGATGAGGTGCGAGAGCGAGTTGTCGTAGCCGACGTGCACGCCGACGCGGCCGGGGAAGGCCTCGGCGGCCCAGCGGAAAGTCTGCTCCAGGCCGGGGTCGCCGGCGCCGAGCAGGGCAAACTGCACGTGCATGCGGTCGAGGATGTGAGGCATGGCCTCGGCGACGAGGTCGAGGCCCTTCTGCGAGGCGAAGCGGGAGACGATGCCGAAGAGCGCGATGTGGGCGTCCTCGTCGAGGCCGAGGCGGCGCTGGAGGGAGAGTTTCGCGGCGGCCTTGCCAGGCGTGACGGAGCGCTGGTCGTAGGGGCGCGGGAGGTTTTTATCCATCGCGGGATTCCAGGCGGCGGGGTCGATGCCGTTGAGGATGCCGATGAGATCGGCGGCGCGGAAACGGAGCACGGAGTCGAGGCCCCAGCCGCCGGCGGGTGTCTTGATCTCTTCGGCGTAGGTGGGACTGACGGTGGTGAGTTTGGTGGCGTGGTAGAGCCCGGCCTTAAGCATGTTGACCGCTCCGCCGCTTTCGGTGCTGTCGGGCCGGAATTCGCCGGGGGGGATGTGTGCGAAGTCGAGCACGCGGCGGTCGCAGTAGCCTTGGTGCTCGAGGTTATGAATGGTGAAAACCGACGCGGTGCGGCCGAGCGGGGTGTGGCGCAGGGTGGTGTTGAGCAGCAGGGGCAGCAGGCCGGTGGTCCAGTCGTGGGCGTGGACGACGTCGGGGATCCAGTCGATCTGGAGGCAGAGGTTGAGCGCGCCGCGACAGAGGAAGGCGAAGCGGAGGTCGTTGTCGGGGTGGTTGCCCCACGGGCCGGCGTAGACTTCGGGACGACCGAACAAGCCTTCGTGTTCCAGGGCGTAAACGGGGACTTTGGTGCCGGGGAGAACGGTTTCCCACGTGCGCGCCCAGTGCGCGGAGGTGCCGACGTCGACACCGAGAGGGTCCGGGCGGGCGTGCCAGTGCGAGTCGAGGCGCAGGCTGCCGTAGGCGGGCAGGATGATGCGCACATCGTGTCCGAGGGCCGCGAGGGCCTTGGGCAGGGATCCAACCATGTCGGCCAAGCCGCCGACTTTGACAAAGGGTTCTACTTCGGGAGAGACGAAGAGGATTTTAAGAGGGGGCACGGCTGGTGAAAAAGCCGTGATCCGCGTGTGAGCCGAGCAAAAAGAAAGGCTTTGCGTAAATCGTGTCACAAACCTGACGCAGAGGCGCGACAGGAGCCGAACAGGGCGGGCACACCGGAATCTTTCGGACAAAAAAAGACCCGCCGGTGAAGGCGGGTCCGAGGGGGATCAGTGCGTCGAAGGGCGCTGCTTTGCGGGCGCCCCAAGACGGCTTATGCGGCGGTCTCGCCGACTCGGGCGTCGCGGTGGCGGCGCGCCTTGAAGAGGCTTGTGCGGCGGCGGAGGAGGCGGTCCAGTTTGTCGATCAGGAGGTCGGTGGCCTTGTAGGCGTCCTCGCTGGTGACGCTGGCGATGAGGTCGGGGCCGTTGATCTCGATGTGACCCTTGGCGACGAACACCTCGCGACCGCGGGTGGCATCGTGTTCGATGTCGATGCGGATGCGATCGATGCAGGGCTCGTGGCGGAGGAGGCGCTCGGCTTTTTCGGCGAGCATGGCGCGCATGGCCTCGGTGAGGCTGAGGTGGATGCCGCGGAAGAGCAGCTTGGGGTTGTTGACTAGGGTGGGGGCCGGCGTGTGGTTGTTAGTCATTGCAAAGAGTGAGACGGCACGGGCGGGGAAAAGTGGCGTATAATGAGGGGGTGGGATTGGAGGCCGGTTGTGCTTGACCCTTCCGGACGCAAAAAAGCCGCGCCCATGCGAGGCGCGGCGGGGTGTCGCCCAAAGCGTGACGCGGTTGGCGCGAGTGCCTTGGCGGCGAGGGTTAGCTGCCGGGTTTTTCCACGGGCAAGGCGGCGAGCTCGGGGGGGAGCTGGTCGGCGGGGTAGGTGGGGAAGCTGAGCTCGAGCAGGGAGACGGCGGGGACGTCGAAGCGCAGGGTGCCGGCGCTGCGGTCCACGAGCATGGCGACGGCGACGGCGTGGCCGCCGCCCTGGCGCACGATGTCGAGACTCTCGAGCACGCGGCCGCCGCGGGTGACGACGTCCTCCACGACGAGCACGCGTTCGCCGGGGGCGAATTTGAAGCCGCGGCGAAGGACGAGGCGGTCGTTTTCCTTCTCGGCGAAAATATAGCGCGCGCCGGCCTGGCGGGCGACTTCCTGGCCGATGACGAGGCCGCCCATGGCGGGGGCGAGGACGGTGGTGAACTCGAGTCCGGCGTGGGTGCGCAGCTTGGCGAGCAGCAGCTCGGCGAGGCGCGAGACGGCGGCCATGTTCTGGCAGACCTGGGCGCACTGGAAGTAGTGGCCGCTGTGCAGCCCGGAGCGGAGCACGAAGTGCCCGCGGAGGAGGGCGCGGGTGCGGGTGAAGATGTCGAGAATCTCTTGTTGGGAGGCGTCCATAAAGTCGCGCAACGTGGGCGGTCCGGCGCGCGAAATCCAAACCAAAGTTTGAGCCCCGGCCGCGGACCGGTTGTCTAAGGCGCATGGTCATCGAACAGTCACCGCTGGAGGACGAACTGGGCGACGTCTTGGAAAAGGCGTTGTGCCAGGCCGACCTCACGCCCGAGGCGCTCGCGCGGAGGGCGGACGTGGCGGCGGAGCGCATCCGCGACGCGATCGATTACCGCTACGATTTCAGCGAGGCGGAGCTGGACCGGCTGGCCGGCGCGCTGGGGCTGAACGCCCTCGGGCTGCGGGCGGTGGCGGGAGGGCGCTATCCTTTGCCGCGCATCCAGGGGCTGCCCTTTTGTCTGCACGCGCTACGCTCGCCGCACGGCGTCGGCACGGCCAACGCCTACCTTGTGACGGACTGCCGCAGCGGGGTGGGCGTGCTCTTCGACACCGGTCCGGATCCGGTGCGGTTGCGGCGGATGTGGCCGGCGGGAGTCACCCAGGTGGCGGCGGTGTTCCTCACCCACGTGGAGACCGAGCATGTGGGCGGTCTGGCGGAGGTGCGGAGGCAGTTTGGCGCGGTGCCGGTGTTTGGGCCGGTCGGTGCGAAGTTGGCCGGCTGCACAGGTCTGGCGGACGGGGCGCGGATGGAAAGTGCCGGCTATCAGGTGGAGACGCTGGCGACGCCGGGCCACGCGGAGGCGCACAACGCCTACGTGGTGCGTGCGCCGGGAGCGGCGGGGCAGGCGACGCCCCTGCTGGTCGGCGGCGATTTGATTTTCGCGGGCTCGGTGGGCGGAGGGTATTTTTGTTGCCGGCGTCTGCGTGCGCAGGTGGCGCGGGTGTTTGAACAACTGCCGCCCGACACGGTGCTGGCCCCCGGCCACGGCCCGTTGACCACGTTGGGCCACGAGCGTGCGCACAACCCCTTCGCCCCCGG
>JALOTV010000126.1 GCA_025457685.1 Opitutaceae bacterium | reverse complement strand
GGCTCCGCCGTCGCGATCTGGCTGCGCGTGCCGCCCGCCCGCGAAGGCCTCTCGCTCTGGGTCTTTGCCGAGCCCCATCACCACGCCTACCTGCCCGTCATCGAGAAATGGAACTCGGAGCAGACCGATCCGTCGCACCGCGCCGAATCCCTGCTGATCGATTTTCCCGCCCTCGAGCGCCGCCTGCTCTCCGCCTTCATGTCCGGCACCCCGGTGGGCGAACTGGTCGAGGTAGAGCGTGCCGTCGCCGCCCGCACCTTCACCGGCCCGCTGGAAAACATCGGCTTCGTGGACCTCACCGACCGGCTGCGCGACGAAGGCCTGATGGACATCATCAACCCGCCCTCCTTCGCGCCCTGGATCTCGCGCGGCCGCATCTTCGGCATCCCACACGACGTGCATCCCATCCTGCTCGTTTATCGCTCCGATCTCACCGACGCCGCCGGGATCGACATGTCCAAGATCGAGACCTGGGAGGAGTTTTTCACCGCTCTCCGCCCGCTTATGGCCGACGCCAACGGCGACGGCCGCGCCGATCGCTACCTGATGAATTTCTGGCCGAGCAACGGCGTGCTCCTCGAGGGCCTGCTGCTCCAGGCCGGAGGTGGTTTTTTCGACCAAAACGAGAAGCTGGTGATCGACTCCGAGGTCAACGCGCGCGTGCTCGCCACCCTCGCCACCTGGTGCGGCGGCCCCGCCCGCGTGGCGCTCGACGTGCCCGACTTCAACGCCGCCGGCAACAGCCTGCGCCTGCGCGGCACCGTGGTCGCCGCGCTCATGCCCGACTGGCTCGCCGGCCGCTGGCGCATCGACATGCCCGAGCTCGCAGGCAAGCTCCGCCTCATGCCCCTGCCCGCCTGGGAACGTGGCGGGCGACGCACCACCACCTACGGCGGCACCATGCTCGGCATACCAAAGGCGGGTGAGGATTTCGAGGCCGCGTGGCGCTTCGCCAAACGCCTCTACCTCGACCCCGAGACGCACGCCTCGTTCTTCCGCGACACCAATATCATCCCGCCCGTCCGCACGTCGTGGAACCACCCGATCTTCTCCCAGCCCGATCCCTACTTCGGCGGCCAGCCCGTCGGCCGGCTCTACATCGAGCAGGCGGGCAACATCCCCCTGCGCACCAGCTCGCCCTACAACACCTTCGCGCTCGAGCGCGTCTCCGACGCCTTGCTCGCGCTCGTCGATATCGCCGAGCGCGACCAGATCTCCGACCCCGCCCTGTTGCTCGACGCCGCCCGCGCCGGCCTGCGCGAGGCCCAGCGCCGCACCGCGCGCCAAATCGACCGCAACGTCTTCCTTCGCCAGGACGCCGCCGCTTCCGCCCCCTGATTCCGCCCATCCCTTTTTTCCAACACACCCCTCCGCTTCCCCATGTCCGCCCCGCTCCGCCCCTACCGCGCCGAACCCGTCTGGGTGCCCTGGTTGTTTCTCTCCCCATTCCTCCTGACCTTCGGCGTGTTTCTCGTCTGGCCCTTGGTGCAATCCTGCCTGCTCGCGTTTCAGCAGACCTTCGGCCCGCGCAGCACCGCCTGGGTGGGGCTGGACAACTTCACCTTCATGCTTGGCGATCCGCTCTTCTGGAAAGCCGTGCGCAACACCTTCATTTTCGCCGCCGGCTCGGTGTTTCTCCAGCTGCCGCTCTCCCTCGGGCTCGCGCTGTTGCTGAACCGCCCCGGCATCAAGGGCCGGGCTTTTTTCCGCCTGATCTTTTTCGCGCCGTCCCTCGTCGGGCTCGTGTTTGTCGGCCTGCTCTTCGGCCTGCTTTTCGCGCCACTCACCGGGCTGGTGAACACCGTGCTTCATGACCTTTTCCCGAGCTTCAACCCCGAGTTTCCGTGGCTCCAGGTTCACGTCATGCCGGCGCTCATCCTCGCCGCGCTCTGGCTCTACGTGGGCTTCAACATGGTCTATTTTCTCGCCGCCCTGCAAAGCGTCCCGCCCGAGCTGATGGAGGCCGCCGCGCTCGACGGCGCCGGCCCGTGGGACCGTTTTCGCCACGTGATCCTGCCCGAGATCATGCCGGTCGCCACCTTCGTGGTGCTGCTCTCCCTGCTCGGCAGCCTGCAACTTTTCGAGCTCCCCTTCGTGCTGCTCAACGGCGCCGGCCCCGACAACCGCGGCCTCACCATCGTGATGTATCTCTACAACACCGGCTTCGTCACCGGCGATCTCGGCTACGCCAGCGCCATCGGCTGGGCGCTCGCCCTGCTCATGGCCGGCTTCGCCGTGATCCAACGCTGGTTCAACCGTCGCCAGGAGGCCTGATCCCATGACCCCTTCGCAACGCCGCTTCCTCCAACTCGCGCCGGTCTATGCCGGGCTCATCCTTTTTGGCATCCTCACGTGCGTGCCGTTCGCGTGGCTGCTTTGCGCCGCGTTCAAGAACAACGCCGATATCTTCGCCTCCAATTTCCTGCCCCTCGGCGACGGCTTCCTCGGCGTCGCCTGGGATCGGCTGACCGTGCGCCACTTCGGACGGCTCTTCGGCGATCTCGGCCTGGGCCGCGCCATGATCAACTCGATTTTCCTCGCCTCCACCGCCGCCTTGCTCGCGACGTTTTGCTGCGCGCTAGCCGGCTACGCCCTCGCGAAGTTCCGCTTCGCCGGCCAGGGCTTTGTTCAGTCGCTCGTGCTCGCCGCGCTCGTCATCCCCGGCCCGCTCCTGCTCGCCCCGGGCTACAAGCTGCTCTTCGACCTCGGCCTGCTCGACACTTACGCCGGCCTGCTCCTGCCCGGCCTGGCCCCGGCCTTCGGGGTGTTCCTGTTTCGCCAAGCCATGATCAACGCCGTGCCCGCGACCCTCATCGAGAGCGCGCGCATCGACGGCGCGGGCGAGATCCGTATCTTCTTCACCATCGTGGTGCCGCTGGTGCGTCCGATGATCGGGGCCTACCTCATCATCGTTTTCCTTGGCGCGTGGAACAACTTCATCGGCCCGCAGATCGTGCTCCAGGACTCTACGTCCTTCCCGCTCTCCGTCGCGATCAACCAGCTGCGCGGCCTCTACGGCACCGACTACGGTCTGATCATGGCCGGCACCTTGGTCTCGATCGCGCCCGTGCTCGCCCTGTTCCTGCTTCTGCAGAAGGAGTTTATCTCCGGCCTCACCAGCGGCGCGGTGAAGGGCTAATACCGCTCCCGAGCGCAGGAGGTAGCCTTAGCTCGGGACGCAGGGTCTCACTTTGGTGAGGCCGAGTGACGTCTGCCCGCTCAGGCCTTCTTCACGAAGCAGGCCTTCAGCGCCATCGCGCTGCCGTCGATCTTGCAGTCGATCTCGTGGTCGCCGTCCACCAGCCGGATGTTTTTGGCCTTCGTCCCCTGCTTCAGCACCTGCGAGGAGCCGCGCAGTTTCAGATCCTTGATCAACACCACCGAGTCGCCGTCGGCCAACACGTTGCCCACCGCGTCCTTCACCACCCGCGCCGCCTCGGGCGCGGCCTCGCGGGGCCACTCGTGACCGCAGGTGGCGCACTCCCAGTGCGCGGCGTGGGCGATCACGTCTTCGAGGGTGCAGGCGGGACAGGCGGGTTTGGCTTCGGGCGTGGACATGCATCCATGTCGGCCAGTCCGCACCGCGAAGCCATCCGCTTTTTCACCGAGGCCGCAGGTTTCGCTGCCCCTGGGCTTTTTGTTGCCCCGCGTCTCCAGGCCCCATCTTTTGGCGGGTTCATCATGCTCACGATCTCCGACGTCTCCAAGTCCTACGGCACCCGCGAACTCTTCGGCCTCATCGGCCCCAACGGCGCGGGCAAATCCACCCTCTTCGGCCTCATCCTCGGCGAGGAACGCCCCGACACCGGCATCATCGAGTGGGAACGCGGCGCCGACTTCGGCTACCTCCCCCAGGAATCCGCCCCTGTCGGCGACGAGACCATCCTCACCATCGCCACCTCCGGCAAGGCCCTCGAACCCACCGAGGACAACTGGGACATCGACTACACCCTAGAACCCCGCGCCCGCACCATCCTGGCCGGCCTCGGCTTCAAGGAAGGCGACGCCGAAAAACCCGCCAAGAGCTTCTCCGGCGGCTGGATCATGCGCGCCCATCTCGCCCGCCTGCTCGTCGCCGAGCCCGCCCTCCTCCTCCTCGACGAACCGACCAACCATCTCGATCTCGAGGCCCTGCTTTGGTTCCAGGACTACCTCACCCGCTACCCCGGCGGCCTCGTCGTCATCTCCCACGACCGCGCCTTCTTGAACGCCCTCTGCACCGGCATGCTCGAACTTCGCGCCGGCACGCTCCACTACTACCACGGCAACTACGACGACTTCCTCAAGGAGCGCGTCGCCCGCAAGGAGCAGCAGGCCTCCCAGTTCAAGAACCAGCAGCGCGAGATCGCCCACCTGCAAAAATTCGTGGACCGCTTCGGCGCCAAGGCCTCCATGGCCTCACGCGCCAAGTCGAAGGAGAAACAAATCGAGCGCCTCAAGGAGGACGCCGTCGAGGAGCCCGAGGAGGAGTTGAAACGCGTCAACTTCCGCTTCCCCCAGCCCGTCCGCTCCGGCCTCAAGGTCATCGAGCTCAAAAACGTGCGCCAGGCCTACGGCGACAAGGTCGTCTACACCGACCTCAACTTCACCGCCGAGCGCGGCCAGCGCATCGTGCTCGTCGGCCCCAACGGCGCAGGCAAGTCTACCCTGCTCAAGATCCTCGCCGGCAACATCCCCATCCAGGGCGGCCTCCGCGAGCTCGGCACCAACGTAACCGCCGGCTACTTCGCCCAGCAGCGCACCGACACCCTCCGCGAGGACGCCTCCGTCCTCGAGATGATGATGGAGCTGCGCACCAACGAGAACCAGCTCACCGAACAGCAGGCCCGCGCCATCCTAGGCAGCTTCCTCTTCCGCAAGGACGACGTGTTCAAAAAAGTCGGCGTGCTCTCCGGTGGCGAAAAATCCCGCCTCAACCTCGCCCGCCTCCTCGTCGATCCGCCCAACCTCCTCCTCATGGACGAGCCCACGACGCACCTCGATATCGCCTCGATCGACGCGATGATCAACGCGCTCAAGGGCTACACCGGCACGCTCATCTTCATCTCCCACGACGTGCACTTCATCCGCGCGCTCGCCGAGACCGTGCTCCACGTGCACAGCGGCCGCCTCACGCCCTACGCCGGCAACTACGACTACTACCTCGAAAAATCCAAGGCCACCAACGCCCGCGCCGCCCTCACCGCCGGCTTCACCGACGCCCGGCCCGACGCCCACAAGGGCGCCGCGAAAAAGACCGAACCCGCCCCGGCCCCCGTCGCCGCTCCCGCCCCTGGCGGCCCAAAACTTACGCCCAACCAGCTCCGCAAGATGCGCGAGGACGTGGGCGTGCTCGAGAAACGCGTCTCCGAGCTCGAATCGAAGCAAAACGAGATCACCGCCGCCCTCGAGGATCCCGCGACCTACGCCGACAAGAGCCGCTTCCACCGCCTCAACATCGAGCTGAGCACGATCACCGAGCAGGTCAGCGACGCCACCGCCAAGTGGGAAGCCGCCGTCGAGGCCCTCGACGCCGCCGAACGCCACGCCCGCTGATCCGCGCGCGCGAACGCATAAAAAAACCCGCAGGCCTTCGCGGCCTGCGGGTTTTTTGTGGAAGGATACGGCGGGTTTTACCCGCGCGGATTACTCTTCGCGGCGACCGGCCAGCAGCATGAGGATGTGCAGGAGCGAGCCGAGCGCGGCCACAAAGGCGGCCACATAAGTGAGCGCGGCGGCGCCGAGGGTCTCGTTGACCCCGTCCATCTCGTCGCGGCTGAGGATGCCGAGACCTACGAGCTGCTCTTTGGCGCGGCGGCTGGCGTCAAACTCGACCGGCAGCGTCACAAACTGGAAGAGACAGATCACCGCAAGCGCACCGGCCGAGAGCAGCAGCAGGCCCGAGCCGAGCTGGCCGAGCAGGAATACGCCGGCGATCATCGCGTAGGTCGAGATGGTGGAGGCGATCTGCGTGGCGGGCACGAGCGTCTGGCGCAGGGTCATCATGCTGTAGCCGACCTTGTGCTGGATGGCGTGACCGGCCTCGTGGGCCGCGACACCGAGGGCGGCGAGGCTGTGCCCGTGGTAGTTGTGATGAGAAAGCGCGAGGGTCTTGGTCATCGGGTTGTAGTGGTCGGTCAGCTCGCCGGGGACCTCGACGATCTGCACATCATTGATGCCGGCGGAGCGAATCACGGCCTCGGCGGCCTCGCGCCCGGTGATGCCGCCGCGCGACGCGATCTGCGCGTTCTTGGCGTAGGCGGAGCGGATCTTCATCTGCGCGTAGAGGCCGAAGAGCATCGGGCCGGCGAAGAGGATGAGGAGGTAGAGGATGTTCATGTGAGTTGGATGAGATTGGGAAAGGTTACGGACGTGGACGCGTTACAGACACGCCGGTTCCCCGCGTTTTCAAGTCGAAGAGGACCGGACAGGAAAAAGCCGGCGCAGATTATAATCCACGCCGGCCAAATCACCACGGGGGTAATTTCCGCGGACGACGCACCACACGCCTTCCGCGAAAGTGTTGGGCGCCCGGACGGGCGCCATCGATCAAATCGCGGGCACGTCGAGCCAGCGGCGCTGGGCCCAGCTCTCGAGCGCGAGCTCGGCGAGCTGCACGCCCTTGGCGCCTTCCTTGAGGTTCCAGGGGAAGGGTTCGTCCTTCACCACGTGGCGGAGGAAGAGTTCCCACTGCACCTTGAAGGCGTTGTCGTAGAGGCCCTGGTCCGGCACGCGGGTCCAGCCGTCCTTGTATTTGATCGGGCTGTCGATGTCGGGATTCCAGATGCAGCGCGGGGTGGCGGCCATGGACTGGGCCTTGCAATCGCGCAGACCGGCGACCGCCGTGCCATGCGTGCCGTCCACGTGGAGGGTGAGCAGGTCGTCGCGATCGACGCGCGTGGTCCACGAAGAGTTGAAGTGGCAGATCACGCCATTCTTCAGCTCGAAGGTTGCGTAGGCGGCGTCGTCGGCGGTGCACTTGTAGGGCTTGCCGGCCTCGTCCCAACGCTGGGGGATGTGGGTGGCGCCGAGACAGGTGAGGCTCTTGATGTCGCCGAAGAGATTCTGGATCACATACTGCCAGTGGCAGACCATGTCGACGATGATGCCGCCGTCCTCTTCCTTGCGGTAGTTCCACGAGGGGCGCTGGAGCTTCTCGTGCTCGCCGGTGAACACCCAGTAACCAAACTCGCCGCGCACGGAGAGGATCTTGCCGAAGAAACCCTGATCCATGAGCCACTTGAGCTTCACCAGGCCAGGCAGCCAGAGCTTGTCCTGCACCACGCCGTTCTTCAGGCCGGCGGCGGAGACTTCGTTGTAGAGGGCGAGCGCCTCCTTGGAGGTGGTGGCAGTGGGCTTCTCGCAGTAGATGTGTTTCTTGGCCGCGATGGCCTTGCGCACGCCGACCGGACGCTGGCCGGTGAGGCAGGCGTCGAAGTAGATCTGGTTGGCGGGGTCGGCGAGGACGGCGTCGAGGTTGGTCGAGATGCGATCCGTGGGCAGACCGGCGCGCTGGGCGAGGGCGGCGAGCTTGGTGGCGCTGCGACCGACGAGAATCGGATCGGGCATGATGACCTCGGAGTCGTTCAGTTTCACGCCCCCTTGGTCGATGATGGCCTTGATCGAACGCAGCAGGTGCTGGTTGGTGCCCATGCGTCCGGTGACGCCGTTCATGATGATGCCGACTTTGTGCGTGGTCATAGAGATGGTGGAAAAACCTGTGATCGGGGTGGTGGGGTGCGTGGCGGGGTGTCGCCTGCACAAATAACATACTCGAACCTGCGACTTGCGGTTAGAACAATCCCGACTCCTGCTAGCACACAGCCGCCACGCTCAACCCCCGCCCGCCATGCTCGCCTGGAGTCCCCTGCTCGTCCAAAAAATCGAGATCCACGCCCTCGGTTTTGTGCTGCGCAAACTGCAGCTTAACCGCCACCGCGAGGCGGAGGTCGCCTCGCACCACCATCCCTACTACCAGCTAATCCTGTATCTGGCCGGCGAGGGCGTTCAGGTGCTGCGCGAGAGGCGGGTCGAGGCCCGCGCCGGCGACCTGTTCATTATCCCCCCGGGCGTCGACCACGGTTTCGCCATGTCGGGCAACAGCCGCCCGCTCTGCCTCGTGCTCGAATACGAGAGCCGCCCCGGCTCGCGCGTGCTCCATCGCCACCTGCCCCAGCAGGCGCTCAACGAGCTCCACGCCCTGCTCGCCCGGGTGCCGACCAAGGGCCGCCTCGCCCTCTCCGACTACCCCGCCGTGCTCGCCGTGGTCGCGCGTCTGCTCGAGCCGCCCCGCGCCGAGGAAACTCCTCCCCTCGCCGCGCCCTCGCCGCTGGTCAGCCGCGTGCGCGAGAGCCTCCGCACCGCCAAGCCCTTCAGCGAAATCGCGCGCGAGACCGGCTACGTGCGCGACGCCCTCAGCCGCCGCCTGAAACGCGAGCACGGCCTGAGCCTGCGCGGCCTGCGCGACCAGGAGCGACTAAACGCCGCCCAAGCCGCCCTGCGCGAAAGTCCGGGTATCGCGGTGGCCGCGGCCAAGGCGGGCTTCGACGATCCCAACTACTTCGCCCGCTGGTTCCGCAAACAGACCGGTCTCACGCCTTCCGCGTGGCGCCAAAAGTGACCCCACCGGCGCGGCGCGATCAGGCGCCCAGCCCGACCGCCTGCGCGTAGGCGGCCTCGGCCGCGTCCCAGTTCAGCACCTTCCAAAACGCCTGCACGTAGTCCGCGCGGCGGTTTTGGTAGTGGAGGTAGTAGGCGTGCTCCCACACATCGAGGCCGATGACGGGCTGCTCGCCCTGCATGATAGGCGAGTCCTGGTTGGCGGTGGAGGTGATGGCGAGGTCGTCGCCCTTCACCACGAGCCACGCCCAGCCGCTGCCGAAGCGGGATGCCGCCGCCTGCGCGAAGGCTTTTTGGAAGTTTTCCAAGGATCCGAATTTCTTGTCCAAAGCGGCCCGCAGCCGTCCGGGACGATAGGTCGCGGGCGCGGCCAGCAACGTCCAAAAGAACGCGTGGTTCAGATGCCCGCCCACCTGGTTGCGCAGCGTGGCACGCAGCGGTTCCTCGAAGAGATCGATGCGCGTGAGCAGTTGCTCGGCGGAGAGCTCGCGCAGATCGGGCCGCTCGGCGAGGGCCTTATTCGCCGCCGTGATGTAGGCCTGATGATGCTTGGTGTGATGGATCTCCATCGTGCGCGCGTCGAAATGCGGCTCGAGCGCGTCATAGGCATAGGACAAGGGCGGCAAAACGAAGGGCTGCGGGGTCTCGGCCACCTTGACCCCGCCTTCGGTGGAGCCGCTCGCACCCTGGGCCCAGCCCGGGCGGGCCAAGGTCAACAACGCCACGCCGGCGCCGAGGGTTTTGAGTGCGGAACGACGGGTCAGAGAGGATTGGGGGAAATGCATGCGAGTAGACTGAAGGAACCTCCCGCCTTGGCGCAAACCCGCAGCGCACATGGCGCTTAGGCCCCCGCCGGCGCCGCGTGGCGGTAGCCGACACCGTGCACCGTCACGATCACCTGCGGCTGGTCCGGCTCCACCTCGACCTTCTTGCGCAGCTGCGCGACGTGCTGGTCGAGAGTCCTCGTCGTGCCGAAATATCCCACGCCCCACACCGCGTTGAGCAACTGGTCGCGGGTCAGCGTCTCGCCGGGATGGGCGGCGAGGATCTCCGCCAACTTCAACTCACGCGCCGTCAGCGACTCCACCGCCCCGTCGGGACGCCTCACGCGGTGCGCATCGCGGTCGATCTCGGCCGCGCCGAAACGAAAAACCTTGGGCAGGCCGCCCGAGTTTTGCGCGCCCTCCCGGCTCGCGCCGCCAGTCATCCGCGCCCGGCGCAGCAAGGCCTCGATGCGCGCCAGTAGCTCGTGCACGCCGAAGGGCTTGGTCATGTAGTCGTCCGCCCCGAGCTTCAGCCCCACGACCTTGTCCACCTCCTCGCCCTTGGCGGTGAGAAAAAGCACCGGCGCGGTCGCGCCGGCCGCCCGCAGCTCGCGACACACGTCGTAGCCGCTGGCGCGGGGCATCATGACGTCGAGCACGACCAAGTCGTATTTGCCCTGCGGATACAATTTGAGCGCCTGCGCGCCGTCCGAGGCGGCCGTGACGTCGTAGCCCTCGCTCTCCAGCGTGGCGATGAGCCCGAGGCGGATGTTGGCGTCGTCTTCGGCGATGAGGATGCGGGCTTTCATGAAAGCGTAAGCACGAACTCCGCGCCGCCGCCTTCGCGGGCACGGCAGACGAGGTCGCCGCCCAGCCCGCGCGCGAGCTGGCGGGCGATGCTCAGGCCCAGGCCCGCGCCGGGTTTCTCGGCGGTCAGGCGGTCGTCCATCCGATGAAATTTCTCAAAAATCCGCTCCCTCTGCTCGGCCGGCACGCCGGGGCCGCGATCCGCGACCGTCAGACGCGCGCCCGAAGCCGCGCTTTCCAAAGTTAACCACACCTCACCGCCCTCGGACGCGTATTTGCAGACGTTGTCGAGCAGGTTGAGCACGATCTGCTCCACCGCGTCCGGATCCGTGGCCACGCCCAGACGCTCAGGCGTCTCGATCCCGAGGTGAAGCCCGGCCTCGGCAAGCCGGGGGCCGTGCGCCTCGGCCAACCTGCGAAGCATGGCCGCCAGATCACAGTCCACGCGCGCGTATTTCTTTTTTCCCTGCTCCAGCCGGCTGAAATCCAGCACGTTGCCGACCAGCCGCCCGAGCCGCTCCGTCTCGCGCCCGATGGTCGCGAGGTAATCCGCCCGTTTCGCCTCCTCCTTCACCCGGCCCTGCGCCAGGAGTTCGGAATACAGCCGGATGGTGGTGAGCGGCGTCTTCAGCTCGTGGGATACGTTGGCGACAAACGAGGTCTTCAGCGCGGCCTCCGCCTCGCTGCGACGGGCCTCGCGAACCAGGACCAGGCCCGCGGCCAAGATGGTCGCGACGAGCAACGCGACCAGCAGACCGCCCAGCAGGAAGCCCGTGTCGCCTGACGAGGCCTGAGCCAAGCCCGCGTAGTAACCCGCCACGCTCCAGCCCGGCAGCAAGGCGGTGGCCAGCGGCACCTCCACCACCGGCGGAAAATCCCCGCCCCCCACCCGGTGGCGCTCGGTCCCGCGATGATCCCTCAACGCGTAGGCCTCGCCCGCATCGAGTTCGGCGGGCAACAGCGCGCCGAGTCGGCGCTCGATCTCGGCGAGATTGACCTCGAAACCGACCAGCGTGCCGTTCACGCGGCGGTGCCAGCCAAAGAGATGATCCGCGCCCAAATAATGCCAGCTCGACCAACCGCTCGCCGGCTCGCGCAGCCGCACCGGATTCGTGTGTTTGAGACTATCGGCCACGGGCTCGGGGGGCGTCACCACGCAGCCGCCGGCGGCGATGCCACTGCGCGCCTCGGCGGCGGCAGCGGGCTCCGCCGCAAACGCCGACGCCAATGCCTCCGTATCCGCCGCCGGCGCGAGCGATGCCACGGCGGGCGCGGCAGATTCAGACGTGAATCGTGACACTTCCGCCAAGGCTGCGACCTCGGGCTCGGCCGCCGGTGCGGGCGTGGATTTTTGCGCGACCTGGAGGATCTCCTGCCGCGCGCTTTGATAACGGATGATGTTCTCGCTCACCCCGCGTCGCGCCCTCCTGTCGTCGTCGTTGACCGACGCATGCATCACGGACGCTGCGGCAGAAGCAGAGGTGGGCTCGGCGAGCAGGGCCGCGTCGGCGTCGCTCTCCGCCTTGCGCAAAGAAACTTGCTGTTCCGCATCGGCTGCAAACTCGGGCGCGCCAAAGCCGCTTTCGCGCGGTGCGGGCACTGGCGCGAGATCGTCGATTTCATGGCGCGCCGAAAGGCTCAGCCAGGAAGCGATCTGGGGAGGCAGCGCCCCCATCTCCATCTCGGGTCGCACCACGCCCGTGTCGTCGGCCCAGAAGGTGGCGGCGACCAGCGGATTCGACGCCGCCCAATCGCGCAGATGCGAACGCGGATCGCTGGCGGGGCTCCGCTCCAAAGTCGCCATC
>JALOTV010000125.1 GCA_025457685.1 Opitutaceae bacterium | reverse complement strand
AGCCGCAGGCCAAAGACCAGGGCGTCCTCGCTGAGCAGGGCGGGCGTGAGCTCCACCCGGTCCTCGGTCATGCGCTCGCCCCGGCGGACGCCCGCGCCCCAGAGGTCGAGATCGGCGGGGTTCCCGCCGCGCACGCCGCCGTGCTGGCCGGCGGCGGCGGGACCGGCGCACGCCCATTCGTGCATGCGCCAAGTATTCAGATTATGGTTACACTCGTGGTCCGGGCGGGCGAAGTTGGAGACTTCGTATTGGGCGTAGCCGGCCTCCTCCAGCGCGTCCCAGGTGCGCTCGTAGAGCAGGGCCTCGCGCGCGGGGTCGAGTTTCACCCGGCCCTGGGAAAGTTTCACCCAGAGTTTGGTGTCCTCCTCGAAGGTGAGGCAGTAGGTCGAGAGGTGGTCGGGGGCGAGGGCGACGGCTTCGCGCATGTCCTGCATCCAGGCGGCCTCGTCCTGGCCGGGGAGGGCGAACATGAGGTCGAGATTCACGCTGGCGAAGCCGGCCGCGCGGACGCGGTCGTAGGCGCGGAAAATCTGTTCGCGGGTGTGCTGGCGGCCCAGGCCGTCGAGGATCTCGGGTGAGAAGCTTTGCACGCCCATGGAGACGCGGGTGACGCCGAGCTCGCGGAGCGCGGCGAGGCGCGCGTCGGTGACCGAGGCCGGTGCCAGCTCCACCGTCCACTCGGCGGGCGTGCCGGCGCAGGCGGCGAGGACGTCGCGGCCGAGGGTGCGGAGGTCGTCGGGCGCGAGCAGGCCCGGGGTGCCGCCGCCCCAGAAGACGGTATCCACGGGTTTGCGCCAGGCGATGAGGGCGAGCTCGCGGCGGACGTTATCCAGATAGGTTTCGACACCCTCGCGGGTGGGGGTGGTTTGGTAAAAAGCGCAGAAATCGCAGGTGCTGGCGCAGAAGGGGACGTGGACGTAGAGCCCCAGCGGACTGCTCGCAAAGGCGGCCGCGACCCCGGCCGCGGAGGATGCGGGGAAGGGGGGCGTCAGTATTTCGTGCGTTGCCAAGGAAGGGTTGCCCATTATCGCTGAGACTTTACCCGATACTTTAAATCGCGATGCACCACCAATCTGTTTTCTCCCCCACCCGGATTCTCCGCGCGGTCTTTTGCGCCGCCGCTCTGCTGCTGCTGGCAGGCTGCGACATCAAGGTCGTGGACCTGACGCCCAAGGTCCTGCCGGAAAATCCCTCCCGCATTTACACCTTCGGCCTGCGCGCCGAGCCCAAGAGCACCAAGGTGCTGATGGATTCGATCAGCGCCCGTCTGGTTGTCGACGGCCAGACTTTCGAGATGAAGACCGGCGCGCTTGGCGCGGGCATCTTCGAGTATGAATACCAACTGCCCGCCGGTCGCGACGAGCTGGCCTACTACTACATCGTGGACTACGCGGTGGAAAATCGCGCCGGCATCTCGCGCCGCCGCGAATACGGCGAGATCACCCGCACCCGCGTGGTGGGCCGTTATGTGTTCACCATGGAGACCAACCGCGGTCCGGTGGGCGCCCGCATCAGCGTGGTCGGTCGTGGCTTTGGCAACGCCGACGTGGTGCGTTTCGACGACCAGCCGGTGCGCACGGTGAACGAGTCCGTCAACGCGCTCAGCTTCTACGTGCCCGCCGTCGAGACGGGTCGCAACTACCGCGTCACCCTCGTGGGCGCCGCCGGCACCTCGCCCATCGGCACCTTCCGCGTCGATCCGGCGGTGTTGAGCGTCTCGCCCGAGCGCCTCGCCCTCACCCAGGGCGGCAGCCAGTCCCTCACCTTTACCCTACCCGCGCCCGCGCCCTTTGGCGGCCAGATGCTCGACATCACCACCGATGTGCCGGACAGCGTGATCATGCCCGAGGTCCTCGTGCCCGAGGGGCAGAACACCATCACGGTGGACGTGACCGGCGGAAAGCCCGGCAGCGGCAACCTGTTCCTCAAGGGCTACGGCTCCACCGGCGAGATCACGGTGCCCGTGACCGTGCAGTGAGTCGCCTCCCGGCCGTCTGTAGCGGCCAATAAATGAAAAAGGCGCGAAACCCGTGAGGGTTTCGCGCCTTTTTGTTTTTCAAAACCCTGGCACGGTGAGGGCGAGGCCGTTGTCCTTGCGGCCGAGCTGGAGCAGGTAGGGGGCGGCGACCTTGGCCCAGGCCTCGGGCTTGGGGTAGTCGGCGGCGCCGTCGGCGTAGCACTGGCGGAGCATGGCGGTGTCGATCACGCCGGGGCTGAGCGGCACGGCGGCTAGCGGTGCCGGCAGCTCTTCGGCGAGGGCGCGGGTGAGGCCTTCGACGCCCCACTTGCTGGCGCAGTAGGGGGCGAACTCGCCCGAGACCGAGCGGCCCCAGCCGGAGGAGAGGTTAACGACCACGCCGGAGCCGCGCTCGATCATGGCGGGCACGAAGCCCTGGATCACGTGGACCACGCCGACCAGGTTGACCTGGAAGAGGCGCGCCACGTCGGCGGGGTTTTGCCGCCAGAGCGGCGCGGGCGGGGTGAGCAGGCCGGCGTTGTTGATGAGCAAATCGGGCGCGCCGTGCTGGGTGAGCATGCGATCGGCCCAGAGCTCGACTTTCTTCGACTCGGTGACATCCACCACGTCGAAGCTGCTGGCGCCGTGGCCGCCGAAGCGCAGGTCGAGGATGGCCTCGGGATTGCGACCGCAGCCGATCACGGTGTGGCCGAGGGCGAGAAACTCATCCACGAGGGCGCGGCCGAGGCCCTTGGTGCAGCCGGTGATCACGATTTTTTTCGTCATGGCTCCAAGTGGACACGATCCGGCGCGAATGGAAACCCTCGGATGCGATTCGCGCGGGCCGCGCGCGGATTTAGCGGCTTTGCAGGCTGAACTTGTGGAGACCGGCCTTGCGGCAGGCGTCCATGACGAACGCGAGGCGGCGCAGCTCGGTGGACTCGTCGGCGCGGATGAGCACGGGAACCTCGCGATTGACCTCGCGGATCTGGGCGAGCAGGCCGGGCAGGTCGGTCTCGGCGATGATGCGAGGCGCGGTGGAATCGGTGGCGAAGGTGAGCTCGCCGTCCTTGCCCAGGCCGAGGATCACGGTGCCGTCGAAGGCATTGGTGCCGGCGGTCTCCACCCGCGGCAGCGTGATGTTGAGCGTGCCGGGGGAGCGAAACTGCATCGTGACGAAGGAAAAAAAGACGAGCACCACGAGCACGTCGATCAAGGGCACGAGGTTGAGCTCGGGGCGGCGACGGCGGCGGGTTTGCAGACCACTCATGGGAAAGGCGCGCCGGAGATCAGGCGCTTTGCGCCGGGGTGGAGGCGGCAGGCTTGGGGGCGAGCAGGCGGGCGAGGAGGACGTCGAGCTGGGCGGCGTATTTGTCCACGCGGCGCTGGAGCATGCCGCCGCCGATGAGGGCGGGGATGGCGATGCACAGGCCGATCACGGTGGCGGAGAGCGCGAGGGAAACGCCCGAGGTGAACTTGGCCGGGTCGGGCAGGCCGGTGGGGCCGCCGATGCTGGAAAACACGCGGATGAGGGCCCAGACCGTGCCGGTGAGGCCGATGAGCGGCGCGCCGGCGTAGATGACCTCGAGGTAGGGCAAGCCGCGCTCCATGCGCGTGACCTCGAGGCGGGCGAAGGCGCGCACGCCCTCGGGGGCGCCGGGGTGGGCATGGGCGAAGCGGACGATGCGGCCGAGGACCGAGCGCTCGTCACCCTCGGCGGCCCGGCCGGCGACGAGCGCATCGGCCAGATCGTCGGGGATGACGGCCTCGCGTCGCAGGGCGACGGTGCGTTCGCACAGGATGTAGACCAGCACGAGCGAGCAGAGCGCGAGCGGGTAGATGAGCAGGTCGGCTCCATTGAGGAGATCGATGACGGCGAGTGGCATGGAGAAAAACGCGGGCGGCGGCCCGAAGCGGTTAACCGGCGGCGGGCGGCGGCGAGGCGGGCCGGGCGTAGTGGGCGGAGAGGACCTCGAGGTGGCCCTGGACGATCTTGGCCACGGCGGAGCCGGGCAGGGTGGCTTTGTGCAGCTCGAAGACGGCGACGAGGAGGGCGAGCTCGATGTCCACGGTGCGGGCGGAGGTGCCCTTCATGGCGCGCATGATCTCGAGGGCTTTGGCCTCGGCGCGTTTGTAGTCCTGGAAATTTTGGTCGGTGGCGGCGGACATGGTGGCGGCAAAAAGGCGGTGCGGGCGCGGGGGTCAATCCTTGCGCGGGGCGGGGAGTTTGAGCGCGAGCCACCAGGCGAGCGCGCTGAGGAAGGCGGCGAGGGCGAAGACGGTGAGGCTGCCCAGCGTCCAGAAAAGGATGCCGGCGACGAGCGGCGTGACGGCGCGGGCGAGGCTGCCTAGGGAGCGGAAGACGCCCAGCGCGCGGCCCTGCTCGTCGGCGTCGGCGTAGAGCGAGATGAGGCCGGTGGTGGACGGGTTGACCAGTCCGCTGCCGATGGCGACGAAGGCCAGGCCGGCGTAGAGCACCCACGGCTCGGCCGCGAAGCCGATGATCAGCAGGGCGACGGCGGTGGCGGCGAGGCCGAGGCCGAGCACGCGCACCTCGGGGACGGTCTTGAGCAGGCGGCGAACCAGCACGCCCTGGGTGAGGATGGAGAAAATCCCGAGGAAGCCGATAAGCATGCCGTTCTGGCGGGGGCCGTAGGCGAAGCGTTCGAGGGCTAGGAAGGTGAGGGAGAACTCCATCGCGCAGAAGGCGAGGGCCTGGAGGAAGGCGACGATGTTGACCTGGCGGATGGCGGGCGAGCCGAGGGTGAAGATCGCGGCGAGGGGGTTGCGTATCCGTTCGCTCGATACATCGCGGGCGGCGCGCGTCTCGGCGGGCAGCGTCTCGTGGAAACGGCGCCATACCCAGAGCAGGTTGACCACGCCCAGCGCGAGGGAGAGCAGGGCGGGGACGGAGAACGGGTTGATGCCGTAGGCGGCGAGTCCGGGGTGGGCGTCGAGGAGGTTGTGCGAGGCGGTGAAGGCGCCGATGGCGGGGCCGGTGACGAGGCCCAGGCCGAAGGCGGCGCCGACCAGGCCCATGGCGCGCGAGCGTTCGGCGCGGGTGGTGACGTCGGCCACGGCGGCGGTGGCGACGGAGAGGTTGCCGCCGAAGGCGCCACCGAGCAGGCGGGCGACGATGAAGAGCCAGAAGGAGCCGCTGAGCGCCCAGAGCACGTAGCTGGCGGCGGTGCCGGCGACGGTCCACAGGAGCACGGGGCGGCGGCCGATGCGGTCGGACAACATGCCCCAGAGCGGGGCGCAGAAAAACTGCAGCAGGGCGTAAATCGAGCTGAGAATGCCGCCGAAGAGCACGACCTTGAAGTTGCCGTCCTGGCCGAGGGCGGCGGAGAGGGAGTCGGACCAGCCGATGAGCACGCGGAGCAGGCCGCTGTCGCCATCCACCTCCAGATAGTGGCGCAGGATCTCGGGGAAGAGCGGGAAGATGATGGAGAACCCGACGAGATCGATGAACAGGGTCAGGAAGATGACGCCGAGGGAAAGCGGTCGCTGCGCAGGCGAGGCGGGGGCGGCGGAGGACGGAGCGGAAGAGGACACGAAGGAAAGTGGCGGAGAATCAGCAAGCAGGAGGCAGCGGCGAGGTCACCAAAAGCACAAAACGCGCAAAGACGAGGCCCGCGGTCGGATGGGCGTGGCGGCCGGCCGGGCTCATTTCCTGCGGTATTTCACCTTGAGGATCCAGGCGGTGCAGAGGGTGCTGCCCACCGCCCCGCTGATCACGCCGAGGGGATAATCGAGCGAGGCGAGCTCGCGGCCGGTGAGTTTGAAGAGGCTGTTGGCCATCCCGTAGAAAAACATGAAGGCGACGAGGAAGAAGGCGACGATCACGTGGCCGCGCATCTCGTCGATGATGTGTTCGACCAGCTTGCGGAAGGAGGCGGATTCGGGGGCGTGGAAGTCGTCGTCTTTGGGCGGGCGAGGCATGGTAGCGGAAACGGTCGTGCGATGAGCGGAACCGAAGGCGGGCGAAGACGGAAGACGCGAATCAGGCGGCGGGCGGGGGCGGGGTGACTACGCGCAGCGGCTCGGCGGTGTCGGGCAGGGCGTCGGGCAAGTCCTTGTGGCCCTTGGCGCCGAGCTCCACGAGGCGGCGGCCGGCGGGGAGCACCCGGCTCTCGAAGGCGCCGATGGCGGCGTTGTGGGCGCGGGCGGCGGTGTCGAGGGCGGGGCCGATGCGGCCTAGGTGTTCGGCGAAGCCTGCGACGCGATCATGGAGTTCGCGCGCCTGGGCGGCGATGGCCTCGGCGTTGCGCGCGGCGGTCTCCTGGCGCCAGCCGTAAGCGGCGGATTTGAGCAGGGCGATGAGGGTGACCGGGGTGGCGAGCAGGACCTTTTTGGCCAGCGCGCGTTCGAGCAGTTCGGGGTCGGCGGTGAGGGCGGCGGCGAGGAATTGGTCGCCGGGCAGGAAGAGCACGACGAACTCCGGCGCGGGTTGAAATTGTTCCCAGTAGGCCTTGGCCGCGAGGGTGTTGACGTGGCCGGAGACCTTGGCGGCGTGCTCGGCGAGCCTGGCGGCGCGGGTGGCCTCGTCGGCGGCGCTGGCGGCCTCGCGGTAGGCCTCGTTGGGGGCCTTGGCGTCCACCACAAGGTGCTGGCCGCCGGGCAGGCGCACGACCAGATCGGGGCGGAGGCGGGCGCGGTCCTCGGTGGTGACGGAGGCCTGGGCGGTGAAGTCGCAATGCGGGCTGAGGCCGGCGAGCTCGACCACGCGCCGCAGCTGGAGTTCGCCCCAGGTGCCGGCGGTGGTGGTGGAGCGCAGCGCGGTGGAGAGACGGGCGGTCTCGTTTTGCAGGGCGGACTGGGCCTGCACGAGGGTCTGGAGCTGCTGGCCCAGGGCTGCAGCGGAGGCGGCGCGGGCCTCGTCCAGCGCGCCAAGGCGGGTCTCGACCTGCGCGAGGGTGGTGCGCAGGGGCTGGACGAGCGCGTCGATGGCGAGCTGGCGTTTTTCCAGGTCCACGTCGGCAAGCTGGCGGGTGCGGGAAAGGGTCTCGCGGGCGAGGTCGAGGAAGGCGGTGTTGTTGGCCTGGAGGGCGGCGGCGGAGAGGGCCTTGAACTCGTTGGCGGCGCGGGTGTGCGCATCCTGGAGCGCCGCCACTTTTTCGGCGGAGGCGGCGCGCTCGGCGGCGAGCTCCGCGCCGGCCCGGGCGTGGGCGGCGCGGGCCTCGTCGAGCCCGGCGCGCAACGCATCGTATTCGCGCTGGAGGCGCGCGAGGTCCTCCTCGCGACCGCGAAGACGTTCGCGCAGGGCCGCGCTCCGCGACTGGGCGAACAGGGCGGCGAGGGCTGCGCCCACCACCGCACCGAGGATAAGAAAGAGGAGCTCGTTCATGAAAAGGACTTGAAATTTTTACAATCCACGCGGGTGCGTTTGACAGCGCAGGGCGTCCGGCCTGTGTAAGGTAAATTATGATACACGCCACCCACCCCGACCGCTTTGTCATGCATGGCGCGGGGCGGTGGCCGGGGTCAACGCGGCGTTTGCCGGCGGTATGACGCGGAGTGTGGTGAAAAGATGAATACGCTGGAATCCAGTCAACCGGAGCGGTCGCCGGGCGGACCGCAGGGCAAGGAGAGCGAAAATCCCTTCGCGCTTTCCCGCACGCTGGGCGCGCCGGGCGGGGTGCCGGTTTTGCCGACCGTTCTGGTGGTGGCGACCGATGGCGCGGCGCGTGGCGGGGTGGACCGCCGGTTGGAGGAGGAGTTCGAGGTCGATATGGTGAAGACCTACGAGGAGGCGCTGGAAAAGCTGCGCGCGCGGCGCTACGCGCTGGCCTTGGTGGATTTGCGCGGTGCGCAGCGGCCGATGGCCGAGCTGGCGGCCGGGCTGCGCGAGATGGATGCCGAGATGTCGGTCATCGCGCTCGGGGCGGGCCGCGCGGTCAAGGTGATCGGCGAGCAATGCCTCCAGGTCCCCTTTGATTCGCCCGATCTGGTGGAGCTCACCCACCACGAGGTGGAGATTGCGCAGCGCCGGCGCGGACGCAGCGCGGTGATCCGCGAAATGGAGGGCGTGATCGCGCTTCTGCGGCGGGAACTCGAGGCTAAGGACACGCTGGCGGACTACGGGGAGGCGTCGGCCTCGATGGTGCACGATCTTAAGAACGCGCTATTTTCGACCCTCGGCTACACCGCACGGCTGTTGCAGGAGACGGCGCACCTGAAGGATGCGGTGGGCGACCGGGCGGCGCAGCCCATCGACCACATCGCCAAGAAATTGGAGCAGACCTCGAACTATCTTTTCCACCTCGCGCAGACCTGCCGCTTCAACGACGGTGTGAAGGTGGAGGAGGCGCGGCTGGATCTGCGGGCGGAGATCGACCACGTGCACTCGGTGTTGTTTTTCCAAAGCCCGAAACTGCGGGTGGA
>JALOTV010000124.1 GCA_025457685.1 Opitutaceae bacterium | reverse complement strand
GGATAACGCGCCCTGCCTTCGGAGATTTTTCGACGGACTCTGAGAATCGAAGAAATGGCGCCGCGATTTCTCCGCGCCTCGGCGCCTTTGCGGGGATTTCAGTTCCGACCGCTACGGAATCGTGCGCGTGCGGATGACTTCGGCGTACCAGCGGGCGCTCAGCTTCGGGGTGCGGCGCTGGGTGGTGAAATCATTGTGCACGATGCCGAACCGGCGTTCGTAGCCGTCCTCCCACTCGAAGTTGTCGAGAAGCGACCAGAGGAAATAGCCTTTCACCGGGATGCGTTCGGCCACGGCGGTGTGCAGTTCGCGCAGGTAGAGGCGCAGGTAGTTGCAACGGTGGAGATCGAGGACTTCGCCGGCCGGCGTCGCGGTCTCGTTGTAGCCGGCGCCGTTCTCGGTGATGTAGATCGGGAGCGGGCCGTAGGTTTCGTGGAAGAAACGCGGGCCCCAGTAGAGGGCCTCGGGCACGAGTTGCTGCCAGGCGCAGCTGGTCGCCGGGTAGTGCGCAGGAAAGGGGAGGCGCTCGGGCGCGCCGCCTCGGGTGGCGCGGATGTACTGGCCGGTGTAGATGTTGAGGCCGATGAAATCGAGGGGCTGCGCGATCAGGGCGAGATCGCCGCGGGCGACGAGCGGGGCGGCGCGCCCGGCGGAGCGGAGATAGGCGCGGGGGTAGCGGCCGGTGAAGATCGGTTCGAGCACGCGGACGTTGTCGGCGACAAAGGCCCGGCGGGCGGCCGCGAGGGTGCGGGCGTCGCGATCAATCGGGATGGGGATGACGGGATTGTCGGCCAGGCCCACGCGGGCGCGCGCGCCGCCGTGTTCGCGCACGGCGCGCACGGCATGTCCGTGGGCGAGCAGGGCGTGGTGATAGGTCTGATTGACGATGGCTTCGCCCTCGCGGGCACCCGGTGCCTTCTGTCCGGTGCCGTAGCCGAGGCGGGTGAAGCAAAAAATCTCGTTGAGGGTGATCCAGTTTTTCACCGCGCCCCGGTATTCGCGCACGACCGTCTCGGCGTACGTGCGAAACGCGTCGGTGATGGCGCGGTTGCGCCAGCCGCCCTCGTCTTCGAGGGCCTGCGGCAGATCCCAGTGGAAAAACGTGACCCAGGGCGTGATGCCATGGCGGGCGAGTGAGGCGAAGAGCCGGTGGTAGAAGGCGAGGCCGGCGGCATTCGCTGGGCCGCGACCGGTGGGGAATATCCGGGGCCACGACAGCGACAGGCGGTAGTGCCGGATGCCGAGCTGGCGCATGAGCGCGAAGTCGGCGTCGAAGCGGTGGTAATGGTCGCAGGCGGTTTCGGGGGTGTCGCCTTGATGGACTGCGCCCGGGCGGCGGCTGAACGTGTCCCAGATGGACGGGCCTTTGCCGTCGAGATGGGCGGCCCCTTCGATCTGAGCGGCGGCGGTGGCGGTGCCCCAGAGGAAGGCGCGGGGAAAGGTCGGGAGGGACATGGCGCGGGAAGGAGGGAATGCAGAAGACTGAAGACAGGAGACAGGAGGCAGGATTCAGTATGGGCACCCTTCGGGGCGTGACGGTGCGGGGCGTTTTTCTGGGAGTTTTTCTATTCTGACGGCTGTCTCTTGTTTTCGGAATGCTACTGAAACGTGACGGCTTGGAGCAGGAGTCGGGCGCGGAGTGCGCTATGGGGCGGATATGGGTCCGGGGAGCACACGCGGCTCGCGTGTGGTGGCCGGCGGCTCGCCGGACGCGGATCGGAGGAGCTGGGCGGGCCGCCCAGCTCAGCACGCGGGCCGCGTGCGCTCCCCGGACCATGGGAAGAGGCGGCGCCTGGCGGGCGCCGCCTCCGGTTATTGGATACAGCGGGCGGGCTCAGAATTGCAGGCCGTAGGTCAGGGTGAACACGGTCTCAGTCGGAACTTCGTAGCGTTCCGTCGCGATGCGGGTGGCGGAGCCGGTGGCTTTCCAGCCGACGAACTCTTCCTGCTTCGTGAGGTTTTTGATGTTGAGCTGCACGGTGTGGTCGAAGCCCCAGCGCTTGAACTTATAGCCGGCGAACGTCTCGACCCAGAGCGTGCTCGGGTTGTAGCGGGCGCTGTTGTTCGGGCCGGAGTAGTCCTGGAGGGCTTTGCCGGCGAACTGGAAGCCGAGGCCGAGCGAGAGTCCCTTCGCCGAGCCATCGAGGAAGGTGTAGCGCGAATAGCTCGCGAACTGGTTTTTGATGAGGCCGGAGGTCGAGGTGCCGATCAGCGCCTTGTTGACGGCGCTGGTGACCTCCTGGTTGTTGTGCGCGTAGCTGGTGATGATCTGCCATTCGCGGGTGGGCTGGAAAACGAGGTCGGCTTCGAAGCCGGTCGATTCCTGCTCGGCGCCGGGGACGTAGTCGCCGGGCTGGCCCGAACGGTCATTGAGCTCGCTGCGATCGGTGACGCCGGGGAAGGTGGTGAGGCGCTGGGCCGGGCTCAGAGAGTCCCACAGCTGGCGGTTCCGGTTGGTGGCGGAGGGATCGCGCTGTCCGTCGCCTTCCTGGGTGATTTTATAGGCGCTGATGGTGCCGCTGATCTTGCCTTCGAGGAGCGACACTTTCACGCCGACCTCGTGGCCTTTGCCGGTGACGGGAGGCATCTGGACTTCGAAATCGTTCTTGAGGGTCGTGGGGAAGAACGAGGACGAGTAGCCGTAGAAGGCGGATACTTCGGGGGTGATGTCGTACATGGCGCCGAACATCGGCGAGGTCTTCGACAGCTCGTTGACGGTGGCTTGGGTGGTCACGCCGTTGGCCCAGTTGATCAGTTTGATGTTCGTGCGGTTGACGGCGGCGTTCAGGCGGAGGCGGTTTTCAAAGAAAGCGCCCTGCCAGGTGGCGAAGTAGTAGTCGTTGGAGCTGTTTTCCCGATTGTAGGCGCCGGCGGCATCCATGAAGTAGTCGGGCGGCGGCGGGCTTTGCACGCGGGTGTTGATGCCGGCGCGGACGGGGAAGATGACGAAGTTGGTGCTGGTGGGAGGCACGGTGCCTTTGAACGTGATGAAGCGTTCGCCGTAGGCTGCGCCGCCGAAGGTGAAGGTGTTTTTCACGTCGCCGAGATCGAGTTTGTACACGGCGGTGGTGCCGTAGGCGCGCATCTTATTCTGCCAGTCGCGGTAGTGGTAGCTGAGCTTGATGAACTCACCGGGCGTGTTGGGATTGATCCAGCCGGTGTCGAACCAGCCGCCGGCGGAGGACCAGCCCACATCCCAGCTCGCGGCGCTGCCGCCGCCGCCTGCGCCGTCCCAGCCGTTGCTGTCCACCTGGACGCGGCTGGAGTACTGGTAGTAGGCGGTGATGCTGAAATCCTTGGTGAACTCGTGCGTGACCGAGCCGCGGGCCAGGCTCATGTCGAGCGAGCGCATGTTGCCGGTGGCCCAGTTCCAGGTCCACGGGATGTCCGGGTGGGTGATCTGGAGGGGGATGTCGGCGCCGTTGCCGAGACCTTCGTTGGTGCTGAAGTAGCCGAGGCCGGCGGCCTTCTCGCGGTAGCCGTCCTCATAGAGGAACGAGAACTCGGTGGCGGGCTGCGGGCGCCAGCTCAGGTTGACCTGGGAGAACTGGATGGAGCCGTCGGAGTGTTCGCGGTAGTCCTTGGTGTCGGAGAGCGCGCCGTTGAAGCGCACGCCGACGCGGCCGACAGCGGCGTCGGCGACCTGATTGGTGTCGATGGTGACGCGATGCTGGCCTTCGGTTTGCAGGGAGGCGGTGATCTCGCTGAAGTTTTTGCGGAAATCGACCTGCTTGCTGATGGAGTTCTTCACACCGCCCGGGTAGGTGACGCCGTAGAGGGGTGCGGCCGGGCCTTTGACGACTTCGAGGCGGGCGATGCCCTGCATGTCGATCGGGTCGTAGTTGCGCACGCCATCACGCAGTCCCCAGTTCTGGATGAAGCCGCGGAAGAGGGCGCCCTGAAACTGTTGCTGGATGACGTTGTCGGAGTGTTTGTCGGCGCCGCCGTTGATGAGCGCGGCGTTGTAGCGCTCGAGGTCGACCTGGTTGGTGATGTTGAAGTCGTTGGCGAAGTCTGAGGTGAAGACCTGGATGTTGAGCGGGATCTCGCGGATCGGTGTGTTGGAGCGCGTGCCGGAGATGGAGTTCGAGGCCACGTATCCGGAGTCGCGCTCGGAGGAGACGTTGAAAGTCTCGAGCACGACGATCTCGGAATCAGTCGGCGCGGGATTGGCGGGGGCGACGGGAGCGGCGGTCTGCGCGAGGGCGGTGCCGGCGAGTGTGGTCAGCGAGAGCAGCAGCGCGCTCCGCGCGTGGCGGGGGCGGCTGCAGGTGGGTTTTCTCTTGGCGTGTGTTTGCTTCATGGGTGATGGACGGCGGGGTCGTGCCAGATGGGTAAACCTGAAATCGCGACGCGCCCCCCGTGGTTGGGTTGTGGTTTACAGGCGTAACTGCATGCCTGCGGTCTTCAGCGACAACCCAGGCGGCCGCGTGCGACAACGCCCGCACCACTCTATCGGTAGAGTGCGGGGCGGAGAGAAGGGTGAAGGCTGAAGAGTGAAGACCGAGGGTAAGGTGTGGCGGATATATTCTCCGCGCTCCGAGGTAGGGCGAGGCGTCCCCGCCGAGCCGTGATCGTACGCCGATCATACGCGGCTCCTCGGGGACGGTTTGCCCTGCCTGCGAAATCTTCGGAAGCTCGGCCCGGCACGCCGCGATCAGCGATGCGCCTCGTGGACGCGGCGCGGCCGCAGCGGCGCGGTCGCCCCTTCCCGCCAGTAGCCGGGGATGGAGGTGATGGTCTGCGCCTGCGGCACGCCGCGCTGGTGGGCCTGCGTCATGATGGCGAGCTGCTCCATGGCGCGCTGGCCGACGAGGCGGTGGTTTTGCACCACGCCGGCGAGCTGCGGATGGCCGGGCGGCACGTCGAGGGAGGCGAAGGCCACATCCTGCGGCAGGCGCAGGCCGGCGGTGGAGAAGCTGTCGAGAAGTTCGTTCCAATTGGAGATCACGGCGTCGACGCGGTGCTGTCGTATCCAGTCGGGTACTATGCGCGGCAGCGCCGGCACGTCCGCAGTGGAGAAGAACAGCGGCGGCACGATCTCGGACTCGGGCAGCGCGGATTGCTCGAGAAGGACGCCCATGCCGAACGACTCCTGCAGGCGCATCTGGTCCTCGCGCGCGGTGGCCAGCCCGATCCGGCGGTAGCCGAGACGGCGCAGCTGCTTCATGGCGAGGCGGGCCACCTGGAGCTGGTCGTTGGAAATCGCGTCGAGATGCGGCGTGAGGTGGAGGCACTCGATCTTCACCGCGCAAAAATGCTCCCACGGCAGGTCCAGCTCCGCGATGTCGATGTCGAAGGTCGACAGCAGCACCCCGGTGATGCCGCGGGCCTTGAGGATCGTGTTCAGGCGCGCCGGCGCGAGGTGTCCGCGCCCGACGACAAAAATCTCCAGCGAATGCCCCCAGGCTTCGGCGACGTCCTTCGCCCCGGCGTACACCAGCGGCTGATAGTGGCCGCCGCCGAAAAAGCGGGTCGCTCCGGCGTGCACCACAAAGGCCGAGCTGATCGAGCGGCTGCTGCGGCCGCGCTGGTTGCGGTGGAAATTCAGGGCGTCGAGCAGGGGGTCGCGCTGATAACCTTTTTCGCGGGCGATCTCGCGGATGCGCGCCCGGGTGACGGCCGGCAGGCTCGGGTGATCGCGCAAAGCCAGCGACACCGTGGTGACGTGCACGCGGGCCTCGGCGGCGATGTCCGCCAGTGTGCAGTAGCGCTGCGCGTCAGGGCCGGGCTTGGCGCCCGGGCGCGCTCGCGCCGTCTTGCCAGGAACTTTGGACATGAATGGAGGAGGGGAAATCGGGCAGTCCGCGCTCGGACGATTTCAACTTGGCGACCACGATGGAAACGGCGCGCTCACCGACCAGGTCGAAGCGTGGGTGAATGCCGGCGAGGCGGGCGGGGCCGGGCGCGACGCAGAGACCCGCGCACGCGACGTCGCGCGGCACGCGAAGGCCTTCGCGTGAGAGCAGCCGGGTCGGGTCCGGGTGATTGGTCAGCAGGACGTCCAGCCGGTGGCGGCGCACCCAGCGCGCCATGAGCCCGCCCAGCGCGCGTTCGTCCGTGCGGTACGGATAGAGGAGCGGCGGGATGCGCTCCTCCGGCGGAAGCGAGGCCTCCTCCATGAGAAAACCCGCCGTGTGGCGGTGACCGCAGGCGTCCTCGTCCGCGCGCCCCACCACGAGCCCGATGCGCGCGTAGCCGAGCGCACGCAGCCGCCGCCAGGCCAGGCGGACGTCGCGCAGCGGGTCATGGCCGATGGTCGTCGTATCCGGGTCGATGTGACGCGAGTGGATCTTGGCCACGGCGAGTTCGTCCCAGTTCAGGGCGGTGTCGGCGCAGCCGGGCACAAACGCGCCGAGGATCACGCCCGAGATCTGTTTTTCGCGGAGCACGGCGGAGAGGCTGCGCGAATCGTGGTCGTCCTCGCCGACGGCGAGCGTCTCCAGATCGTAGCCGAGCGCGCGGGACTGGCGGATTGCTCCATCGAGCATGGCCTGCAGCGGAGCGGGACGCCTGACACCAGAGCTGGCGCCGAAGTTTTCCACGTAGGCGATGCCGGGTTTCGGGCCGCATATCCGCCCTTGCTGGCGGAAGCGGGTGAGTGCGCAGAAAACGGAATCGCGGGCGTAGCCCAGCCGCGTGGCGACGGTGCGGATTTTTTCCCGGGTCGCCTCCGGGATGCTGGTGTGCCCGCGCAGGGCGAGCGAGACGGTCGTCACGTGGAAGCCGGTCTCGCCGGCGATGTCGCGCAAGGTCGGCGGCCGGGAGGGCGCGGGCGCGAGGACGGGCGCATGATCATTCATGGGAAACAGAGGATGGGGTGCTGACAGTGTTTCGAGGGCCCGCGGTTCAGGACGGTCAGTCACTCTAACGTTAGCATGAAACTCAAGCCCGCAGAGGCTCGCCAGCAGCGGGACGGGCGCGGCATGAAAGGCGCGCCGGTCGGACTCCCCACATCCGGCCCAACCCTTGCCCACGCATGAACGCCGTCCCAGAATCCAATCGCCCGCCTGGTCCTGTCGTGCGCTTCGCCTGGTGGCAGCCGCTGCTCTGGGTGCCCTCGCTGTACCTCGCCATGGGAATTCCGTTCAACGTCATCATGGGCGGCACGGCGGCGCGGATGTACAAATCGCTTGGATACTCGGACGGCCAGATCACCGTCGCCCTCGGGGGCATCGGCCTCGCGTGGTCGCTCAAGCCCCTGTGGGCCGCGTTTCTCGACATGTACCGGTCGAAAAAGTTTTTTGTGCTGGCGATGGAGGTGGCGCTTGCGGGCATCTTCACCGGGATCGCGTTGAGCGTGCCCTCGCCGGGGTTTTTCCACGTCAGCATCGCGCTGCTGTGGGTCGCGGCGTTCGCGTCGGCCACGCAGGATATCTGCGCGGACGGGATTTATCTGACGGCGTTGGACAAACCCGCGCAGTCCCGCTTCGCCGGCGTGCAGGGCACCTTCTGGGTGCTCGGCAAACTGCTCGCCACTGGAGCGCTGATCTGGGCGATGGACAGTCTGCGCGAGGCGCGCGGCTGGAGCGCCGAGCATATGTGGCAGCAGGTCATGCTGGTGAGTGCGGGCGCTATGGTGTTGCTGGCGGGTTACCATTTTTGGAAACTGCCGACGGGCAGCCGGCCGGGCGCAGCACCGTCGCGGGCGAGCGATGTGGTGCGCAACTTCGCCGAGACGACGCGGACGTTTTTCCAGAAGCGCATGTTCTGGGGCATGATCGCGTTCGTGTTTCTCTACCGGCTGGGTGAGGGCCTGATCCTGATGGAGGGGCAGCTCTTTCTGCAGTCGCCGGTCGCGCAGGGCGGGCTCGGTCTGTCGGCGGGTGCGGTCAGCCAGATCGACGCGGTCTGGGGCACGGCGTTTGGGATTCTCGGAGGACTGCTGGGCGGCGCCTTTGCCGCCAGGATGGGATTGTGGCGCTGCCTCGGGATACTCGGGCTTTGTCTGAATGTGCCGCATTTCACCTATGTCTATCTGAGCCACGCGGCGGCGGCCGGTCACGGGCTGGATTATCCGACCATCGTGACGATGGTGAGCATCGAGAAATTTGGATACGGGTTCGGATTTGTGGGCAACATGATCTACATGATGCAGCAGCTCGCGCCGGGCCGCTGGACGATGACGCACTATGCCTTTGCCACGTCGCTGATGAATCTGGTGCTGGTGCCGACCAACATGATCTCGGGGCCGCTGGCGGAGTGGCTTGGGTTTTCGACTTTTTTTGTGCTGGTGATGTTTGCCTCCGTTCCGTCGGTCTGGGCGGCCTTCAAGGCACCCTTCCCGCATCGCGCGAACGGCACCGATGGTGGCGAAGCGGCGTGCACGCTCGATGATCCGTCGACGTTGACCGACTCCATGCGCCGCGTGCAGGTGATCGCCGGCCGTGCCTCGATGTTTGCGATGCTGCACATCCTCATCCTGCTGGT
>JALOTV010000123.1 GCA_025457685.1 Opitutaceae bacterium | reverse complement strand
GACCTTCCGGCCTTTGGCGATTACGGCATGGATGGGCGCACCTACCGGTATTTCGAGGGGACGCCGCTTTTCGCGTTCGGGCACGGCCTGTCCTACACGCGTTTCGCTTACCACGATCTTGTCTTCGACCCAGCGACCGGCACCGCCATCGTCGTGGTGGCAAATACCGGCACGCGCGACGGAGACGAGGTCGTGCAACTCTATGTGCGCGACTCGCGCCCCGGGCGTCCGCGTCTGCAACTTTGCGGCTTCCAGCGCGTGACGATCGCGGCAGGCGAGAGTCGCGAAGTGGTGGTGCCGGTGGATACGCGGACGCTGCGCCGCTGGGAAGATCGGCGAGGCGACTACCTTATCGACCGCGTGCCTCGTGAATTGTTGGCCGGTCCCTCGTCGGACCGCCTGCCGCTGTGCCGAGCGCTCCCGGCCAACGCTTTCTCGTCCGAAATTTGCCGGTGACCCGTCTTCCCATGCTCCGACTACTGCGCACCTGTCTTTTCCTCGCCCTTTGTTCGCCGGCGCTCTTCGCGGCGGATACGGCACCGGTGGTGACCACTCGCGTCATCGCCGATATGCCCGCGCCCGTCGCACCCCAGTGGGTGGCGAGGGTGGGGGAGGCTTGGCTGGCCGTCCGGGATGCGCAGGTGTTGACCCGTGCCTACGGCGGTGCCGCGTGGGCTCCGCTTTCGTCCGCAATCTCGGGCGATCCGCTCGCTGGTCGTCCCGGTGCCTCCGGTGTGGCGGATGGCAACGACTGGCTCGTGGTGGGCGGGCAGGGCGCGAGCTCGGTCGAGCGTCTCTCGATGAAGGGCTCCACGCTGGTGGTCACCGCGTTGCCCGCGCTACCGGAGCCGCGTGCCCATGCCGGCGTCGCGCTCCTCGGACGCACCTTGCATGTGGTCGGCGGACTCGATGCCGGCGGCACCGCGACCGACAGCGTATTCACGCTCGATCTGGCCAAGGCCGATGCAGGCTGGAGCAAGGCGGCATCTTTCCCCGGCGGAGCGGTCTCGCACGCTGCCCTGGCGAACAATTTCAACGAACTCCTCGTTCTCGGCGGCCTGGATGCAAACGGCGCGGCGTCCGCCTCGGCGTGGAGTTATCGGGTCAAGCCGGTGGACGGCTCCACCATCACCGGCTGGATCAAGCGCCAGCCCGCGCCCGCCCCCTTGTCCGCGCCGGCGGTCTTCGCCGCGGGCAGCGCGCACTTCGTCGCCATCGAGCCGGGCGCTGCCGATACGCTGGTTTACAACGCCATCCTCGATTCCTGGTTTTCCGTGTCGAACGGCCGGCCTCATCCCGCTTCGGGGGTGATCGTCGCGCCCGGCGGCGCGTCCTCTTCCGCGCCTCGCTTGCTGGCACGCGACGGCTCGACTGAACTGGGCGTCGAGCTGGTCCGCTCGCGCTACGCGCTGGGTTGGCTCAACTACGCGGCCATCGGCTTGTATTTCGTGGCGATGGTTTACATCGGCCTGCGTTTTTCTGGGAAGGGCGAATCCTCGGCTCAGTTCGCGCTGGGCAACCGCGATGTGAAGTGGTGGGCCGCAGGCGTGAGCATGTTCGCCACCGGCGCCAGCTCGATCAGCTTCATGGCCATCCCGGCCATGGCGTTTGCCACCAATCTCGTGTGGTTTTTTCCCGGCGTGATGATGATCGCGGGTTTCTTTCTCCAGGCCTACCTGCTCTTCCCGCTGCTGCGGAAACTCGAGATCACCTCTACCTACGAGTATCTCGACCGCCGCTTCAACCGCGTGCTCCGCCTCATCGCCAGCGCGCAGTGCGTGGTGTTTCAGACCTTCGGGCGCATGAGCGTCATCATGGTCCTGCCGGCCCTCGCCATTTCGGCTTTCACCGGCATGGACGTCACCCTCGCGGTCCTGCTGATGGGCGGACTCACCACGATCTACACCGCGATCGGTGGTTTCAACGCCGTCATCTGGACGGATGTGTTTCAAGGCGCGCTCATGATCGCCGCGCCCTTGCTGGTCATCGGCTACGCCATCGCGGGCACGACCGGCGGCGTCACTGGTTCGCTGGATGCGGCGCTCGCCTACCAAAAGCTCAACCTGATCGTCACCGAGTGGGACTTTGCCCTGCCCATGTTCTGGCTGCTGCTCACCGGCACGCTGTTCACCGTCATCGGCGTGGTGGGCGACCAGCCGGTCATCCAGCGCGTGTTCTCCGTTCCGTTGAACCAGGTCCGCCGCACCGCGCTCATGAGCACGATGTGCGGCATCGTGATCTCGATTTTCACCTACGGCATGGGCGTGGCGCTGTTCGGTTTTTATCAGAGCAACCCGCAAAACTTCGCGCCCGCCATCACCAACGACCAGATCGTCCCGCTCTTCATCGTGCAAAACCTGCCCGCCGGCATCTGCGGCCTGGTCATCGCGTCGATCTTCGCCGCGGCCATGTCCACGCTGTCGAGCAGCATGAACAGCGTCGCCACCCTGGTGGCCGAGGACTTTTATCGTCCGCTCTTTCCGCGCAGTGACGACGCCGCGCGACTGCGCGTGATGAAGGTCGTCTCCTACGGAGTGGGCGCGGTCGGCACGGCCGTCGCGGTCTTCATGGCCAAGCAGGATGTCACGTCGATGTTCGCCACCTGGAACAAGATCATCGCCCTGCTCGGTGGCGGCTTCGTCGGAATCTACATTCTGGGCGTCTTCACCACGCGGGCCAACAGCGCCGGCGCCATCGCCGGTGGTGTCGCCAGCATCGTCGTCACGCTCGTGGTGGACCGGCTCGGCGCGGTCCACTGGGCCGCCTACTCGCCCGTCGCGATCGCGACGTGTCTGGTCGTGGGCTATGTTGTCAGCGCGTTGACCGGCGGCAGCACGCGCGATCTCGCCGGTCTCACCGCCTTCACTGCTCGCTCCTCCGCCCGGTCGTGATCCGACTCCGCACCGCCAGCCTCTGGGTCGCGGTCCTCTCCTCCACCGCGCTTCATGCGGCATCGGTCACCTGGACCGGTGCGGCGGATATCGTTTTTTCCAATCCGGCGAATTGGGATGTCGCCGCTCCGGCCGACGATCTTCTCACCGATCTGGCCGTGTTCACGGGCACGGCTGGCGCGAACCAACCTTCGCTGTCCGCGTCGCGTTCGGTGGCGGGCTTGGTGTTCTCCGGAAGCTCCGCCGACTGGGCGCTATCCTCGGCGCAGCCCACCGACGCGCTGACCGTGGGCGCATCGGGTCTCAATGCATCCGGGCAGTCCGCCGGCCAGATCACCGTCTCCGCCAACCTCGCACTGGGCGCCACCCAGACGTGGTCGGTGGGTGCGGGGGCGACGATGCAGGCCACCGGTTCCGTGCGCGCCGGCACTGCGGGCGCGCCTTTGTCCGGCCAACTCATCGTAGGTGGAAGCAGTGCAGGCGAACTGGCGCTCGATCCCGCGCCGGGTCGTGTTGTCGAGCTCTACACCGCCCTGGCGTCGGCAGCCGCGCTACAGGTCAACCAGCGCCTGCTGCTTGGCTCGGGACTGACCACAAACAGCGCCGTCAACACGATCCAGAATGCGTCGTCGGCCGGTATCCGTATCGCCAACACGGGACGTCTTGAGGTGCGCTCCGGCGAGTGGCGCACCAACGATCTTGGTTCGAACAACACCGCTGCCTTCACCGGCCGGTTGGACGTTATCGGCGGCGTCCTCGCCACGGGCGGCGCGCGTTATCTGGGGCAGTTCAACGGCGCGACCGGCACCACGGTGAACCTCAGCGGCGGCGAGCTTCGCGTCACCGGCGGAGGAAATTCGCTGACCAATTCCGGACACCTCGGACTCGGGGCCCACGGTGCGAACACCCCGACGGGCACCGTCGCCTTCAACGTCTCCGGCGGTCTCCTCGATATCGCGCGCGGTGCGGGCAATTTTCCCGCCGGCTCGGGCATCGCCTCCGCCGCCCTCTCGCTGGGCGGCGTCGCCAATACCACCGTGCTGGTAAACCAGACCGGCGGCACCGTGCGTGTGGGGCTGGCGTCGGGCTCGCATGTCTTCACCGGCGTCACCAACGCCAACACCTTCAGCCACCTCTCCATCGGCTCCAACCTGGCCGCCAACCACGCCGCCTACACCTTGGCCGGAGGCACGCTCCTCGTCGCGGGCAACATCCAAGGCCTCGTCTCCGCCGGCGGCGCGAGCAACTTTAACTTTCTCGGCGGCACGCTCTCCGCCGGAGGCTTTGTCGCCGGCGCCTTGGGGCACTCGCCGAGCGCCACCGCCTCCAGCGATCAGGTGGCCGTCTCCGACTCGGTCGGTGCCTTGGTCAATCGTGGCGGGGTGCTTGCCCCTGGCGGGGTGGGTGTTGCCGGTCGCACGACCATCAACGGCGATTACGCCGTCTCTTCATCCGTAGCCATGCTCGCCGTCGATCTTGGCGGGACGGTCGCGGCCACCGCCTTCCAGCATGCCGCCGACACCGCCGTCCACGATAGTCTGGTTGTCTCGGGGGCCACTCAGCTGGCGGGAAAATTGGCCGTAAACGTCCTGCCGGGATTCGCACCTAACTCCGCTCAGTCGTTTGCCGTGCTCACCAGCGCCGGCGGCGTGTCGGGTGCGTTTGCCAACGTTTCGTCAGGTGCGCGCATCGTTTCCGAGGATGGCCTGCACACGTTCGTCGTCACCCAATCCGCCACGGGAGTAAGCCTCGGAGGCTACGCCGCAGTGACCGCTCCGGTAATCACGTCCGCCGATGTGCCCACCGTGATCGCGCCCGGCGACTCGTTTGCGGTCGGTGTCACCGCCGGCAGTCTTTCCCCCGTGACCTACGAGTGGCGGCGCGACGGCGTGCTCATCTCTCAGGCCACCGGTCCCAGCCTTCCGTTTCTCGAATTCACCGACGCGGCCGCCGGCCTCTACGAGGTCACGGTGCGCAACGCCGCCGGCGCGGTGAGCCGCGCGTTTTTTGTGCGCGCCACCGTGCCGCCCTCGACGGTTTCCCTCGTGCTCGACGCCGGTGGCTCGCGGGTGTTTTCGGCCGCGCCCGGCGCTGTATCCTATCGCTGGATACTCGACGGAGAAACGGTCTCCGCCTCTCCGAATTTCACGTATGCGCCGGCTCGCCGCGAAGTCGGCGCACACTGGCTACGCTTGGTGGAAACCTATCCCGACGCCTCCACCGTCACGCGTCAGTGGCTGGTGCGCGTCCGCATCCCCTTGCCCGCGAGCGCGGTCTTTTTCCACGTCTCGCCTACCGGTTCAGACACCAACGCCGGCACGGACTCCGCTCCCTTCTTCACGCTTGAGCGGGCGCGCGACGCCATCCGCGCCCTGTCATCCGTCCAGCGTTCCGGCGGCGTGACGGTTTACCTGCGCGGGGGCGTGCACCGCCGGACCACGAGTTTCGTGCTCACCGCCCAGGATTCCGGCAGCGAGGCCGCCCCCATCATTTACTCCGCCTACCCGGGCGAGACTCCGGTGCTCACCAGCACGCGTGTGCTCGCGTCCTCCGCATGGGTGCCGCTGGCCGCATCGGAGCACGCCCGACTCGCCCCGGGCGTCGCCGCCACTCGGGTGTGGGAGGCAAGCGTCGCTGGCAACGTCCGCGCCGCCGCCCATCCCGCCGTGTTTAACGAGTGGGTGATTTTTAACGCCCTCCGTTCCTCGCAAAACGGCGGTCTCTTCGAGGTCTTTCGCCACGGGGAGCGCTTGAATCTTTCGCGTTACCCCAACGTTCACCCCACCGACGACACCCTCACGCCCAGTCTGCTCATGGACGGCGTCGCCACCGGTGCCGCGACCGACGGCGGCGGTTACCTCAACGGCGCCGGCACCTACACGCTCGGCGCGGGTGGCACCGCCCAGGTCGGCGGGGCATTTCATTATCCCGCCGCCGAGGCCTCGCGCATCGCCCGCTGGCAAACCGCCATCACGCGCGGCGGACTCTGGATCGCCGGCTATTGGCGGGTGCCTTGGCAGCTCAACGGCGCCCGCGTCGGCCTCATCGATCCCGACAAGCGGGTGATCGGCTTCGTCCCCAATCCCTCCGGCTCGACGCTGCCGCTTATTTCCAACGGCATCGGCGATAAATACACCCGCCCCGCCGGTTCGAAAAAGGAGCCGTGGTTCGCCCTCAACCTTCTCGAAGAAATCGACGTCCCCGGCGAGTGGTCGGTGGATTTCTCCCGCCAGCGCCTTTACGTCCTGCTCGATCGCGACGGCGCGCCCGCCGATGGTGAGATCGAACTTTCCGACTTTGGTTCGCCGCTCATCCAGCTCAATGGCGCGAGCGACCTCGTGCTCCGTGGGCTGACTTTCCGCCGCCACCTCGGCGTCAATATTCAGATCTTGGGCGGCGGCTCGCGGAATCTCGTCCTCGGCTGTCGTTTCGTGCAGTCGGGCAACATGGCGGTGGATATCCGCGATGGCGTCGCCAACGGCGTGTTGTCCTCCGATTTTGAGAAACTCGCCTCGGGCGGCGTGATGCTTCGCGGCGGCTCGCTTCTGCCGGACGGCACGCCTGCCCCAGCCGACCATTTCGCGGTGAATAACCGTTTCCGCTCTTTCAGCGAGGTCGTGCGGGTTTATCAGGCCGCCCTCGATGTCGGCTACGGCGGTCCGATGGGCAACTGGGGCCTGCCCACCGTCGGCATGCGCGTCGCGCAAAACGACGTCCGCGGATCCCCCCACGCCGCCATCCTCTGGAACGGGCATCGCCACATCATTGAATACAACGAGGTCTCCGATTTCACCCGCATCTCCAACGATCTCGGCGCCATCTACCGCTTCGGTCGCAACGCCGATTTTCGCACCGTCATCCGTTACAACCACCTTCATGACAGCCCGCTCGGCGAAGGTGTTTACAACGACATGGACCACGTGCGGACCCCCGTTTACGGCAACACCGTCAACCTCAAGACCCCCGCCTCCGCGCAGCGCGGCTACGGTTTTTGGAGCAACACCCACACCACCACCGGCGAGGCGAATACCTCTCTCCCGATGGGCTTGCAGGTCTTCAATAACCTGTTCGTCAACACCCGCGCCGGCGCCTCGTTTCATAGCGCCACCGGCGGGCGCATTGAGAACAATGTCTCTTACCGGCCCCTCGGTTCGCACTTCCTGTGGTATCGCATCACCCACAACACCACGACCAACACCCACGTTGTCGCCACCTCCAACGCCGCCACTCTCCAGTCCGGGCCAAACGTCGGCTACGCCTCCGATCCGGGTTTCGTTGACTATGCCAACGACGACCTTCGCCTGCGACCCGACGCCCAGGTTTATCGCGATCTGTCGGGCTTTGACCCCGTGCCCTTGGAGCTCGCCGGCCTGCGCCCTGACGATGTCCGCCCCGCCTCCGATCCCGCCTTGCGCGTCTGGACGCCGTTCGTGCTCACCGGTTCCGCCTATTCCGTGGGCGTCACGTCCGCCACGTTCGCCGGCACGCTCGTCTATCCGCAGTTCGACGCCAACGCCACCGTGCGTATTTACTATGGCACTACCGACGGCGGCACCGATCCCGCCGCCTGGCAACACGTCGCCATCCTCGGCCAACCCGGCTCGGGCCACCTCGCCCACACCCGCGCCGACCTCGCGCCCGCCACGCGTTATTATTTCCGGTTTCACGCCGTGAACGCCGCCGGTGAGCACTGGGCCGAGCGCTCCAGTTTCACCACCACCTTCGCCTCGCAGGTCATGCCCGACACCGTCGGCCCGGTTCTCATCACGCCGGGAGATCTCGTCGTCTCCGCCGCCAGTTCCGCGGGAGCGACCGTCAATTTCGATATCTCCGCCGAGGACGCTCTTTCCGGGTATGCCGAGGCCGTCGCCACGCCCGCCTCCGGCTCTCTCTTCCCGATCGGAGTCACCACGGTGACCGTCACCGCGTCCGACGCAGCCGGCAACACGTCCACCGCCACCTTCACCGTCACCGTCAACGCCCCCTCCATCCCGGCCCCTTGGTCGATCCGCCAGATCAACCCCTACACCGGCGTCGCCCCAGGCACCATCGTCGTCAACAGCGCCACGTCCTTCCAGATCACCGGCGCCGGCGGCGCCTCCACCGGTGGCGCGACCGGTGATCTCTGGACCGGCAACAACGACTCCTTCACCTACGTTTCCCAGCCTTGGAGCGGCGATGGCGTCTTCACCGCCCGCGTCGCTTCCTTCACCTCGACGGACATCTCGGCCAAGGCCGGCATCCTTTTCCGCGAGACGACCCACACCGGCTCCCGCTACAGCGCCGTCTACCTGATTCGCAACAACGGCGGCGCCGTCCACTACCAGCACAAGACCGCCACCTCCGGCTCGTCCACCAACGTCAATTTTTTCAACGGCTCCGTCACCAATCGCGGCATACCCGAGTGGATCCGTCTCGTCCGCCAAGGCGACACGTTCAGCACCTTCTACCCGTCTCAACGTCATGGGCGGCGCCGCCCTGAGCGTGGGCTTCGGCGTCGTGCCCCGCACCGGCGGAGCCACCGCCACCGCGACTTTCGACAACATCAGCTTTCTCTCGCCCCTCCAGTCTTGGCGGCAGGCGCACTTTGGCACGACCAGCGCCACCGGCCACGCCGCCAACACCGCCGACCCCGACGGTGACGGCCAGACCAACCTCTTCGAATACTCCCTCGGCACCTCGCCCACCTCCGCCGCGTCGGCCACACGGCTGGTTCCCGGCACCACACGGCTTGAGGGCTCCACCCACCCGCATCTCGAACTCACCTTCTCTCGTGTCGCCGATCCGCTGCTCACCTACGCCGTCGAAGCCGCCCGCACCGGTTCCTGCGCCTCCGCGTCACGGCACCGTAGCCACCGGCGCGCCAGTCTGTTTGCGACCACCATGCACCGCCTCTTTTTCGCGCTTCTCGTGTGCCTGCTCGCTTCGCGGCTGATCGCCAGCACTCCGCAGTTTCCCCTGCCGTTGAGCATAGGTCCGGACCAGACCATCACGTATCATCCGTATCCTAACGGCGACCGCATCCCCGATTTCTCCACCGTCGGCTACCACTACGGCAACACCCCGCTCCCCGGCGAACCGGGCGGCTACGATGTCCCCGTCCTCGTCACACTTTCCCCCGGCGAGGGCGACCAGACCGACCGTATCCAGGCCGCCATCGACTGGATCGCCACCCGACCGCTGGTGAACGGATTTCGTGGCGCTCTCCTGCTCAAAGCTGGTCGCTGGGAAATCCACTCCGTCAACCGCCTCCGCGTCACCGCCTCCGGAGTCGTCATTCGCGGCGAGGGCGACCACCCGCTCACCGGCACGCGCCTTTACGCCGTCGGCACCACCAACGAAAACCAAAGCGGCAATACCCGAAACTCCCGGCTCATCGCCTTCGACGGCGGCAGCCTCACCGCCGGCTCCACCCGCACCTTGGTGGACAACGTTTACGTCGGCGGCGGAACCAGCGTTCTCCCCATCACCGGGCATCCTTTCTCCGTCGGCCAACGCGTCCAGGTCCGTTGGCCCGGCTCCGTCGCCTGGCAAAAGGCGAGTTTCTACGACACCGCCGCCACCGCCGATCGCGATCCCGCCATCACGTTCAACCGTATCATCATCGCCACTACACCGGACACGGTCACCCTCGACGCCCCCGTCACCTCGCCGCTCGATCCCGCCTGGGGCCGCGGCTATGTAGTCCCGGTCACCGCCTTCAATTACATCACCAACGTCGGCGTCTCCGACCTCTACTTCGAGAGCACCTACGCTTCCGACACCGACGAGAACCACGTCTGGAACGCGGTCGATTTCACCGAGGTCGAGGACGGCTTCGTCAGCAACTGCACCGCGCGGCACTTCGCCTATGCGCTCGCCTACGTAAACACGTCCACGCGCAAGATCACCATCCACCGCTCCCAAGTTCACGACGGCATTTCCATCCTCCAAGGCGGCCGGCGTTACAGCTTTGTCCTCACCGGCGAGCTGGGCCTCGTCACCAACTCCATCGGTCGCAACGGCCGCCACGCCTACATCATCAACTGGCCCGCCGCCCCCGGCCCCAACGCGTTTGTTGATGGTGTTTCCACCCGCTCCTTCAACGAGTCCGGATCCCACGCCGAATGGAACAACGGCGGCCTCTGGGACAACATCTCCGAACTCAACGCCACCGTCGGCCTCCAGGTGAAGCTCGAGCGTCCGTCCGCCTACTGTGTCGCGTGGAACGTCGTCACCAACCAGATCACGTTCGAGAACATGCCGCTCTCGCCGAACTGGTCCTTCGGCACCACCAATACCAGCGGCGGCCCCGCCACATGGCGCAACTCCACCGGCGTCGCCGCCAGTCTGCTGGGCAAGGCCGAGGCGTGGTTCAACGGCACGCCGATGCCCGTCCGCTCCCTCTACGAAAACCAGCTGCACGCCCGCCTCCGCGCCGCCAAAAACCCGCGCGTCTACACCCGCGATCTCGCCGTGCGCGTGCCGCTTCCGCCCACGCTGCGCACGCCGTCCCAGCTGGTCGTGCTCTCCGGCTCCGCGTGGTCCTACCAGGTGCCCGCCTCCAACGTCGTCGCCGCCAACACCACGCCCAACTACGCCGCCACCGGTCTGCCGGCCGGCCTGGCCATCAACGCCTCCACCGGCCTCATCTCCGGCACCGCGCCGACCGTGGTATCCGAAACCCACTACACTGTCACCCTTTCCGTCCGTAATCAGGACGGCACCACCACGCGGCCGCTGACACTCACCGTCCGCCCCGACGGCTCGCCCAAGATTCCTCTCGGCATGTCCCTTGAGGTGGACATGCAGCGCACCACGCCCTTGCTCATCGGCGGAGTCCGCTCCGCCGTCACCGCGCCCATCCCCGTCCCCATGGTTCCGGCCTCGCGCCTGCTCGCGCCGATGATCGTGCGCAAGGCCTACACGTCCGACATCAACGGAGCCGCCTACACCGTGGCCGACGTCCCCGTGCCCGTCCGCGCCGTCCTGCCCATCGAAGGACTCGGCTCGCCGGTCCAGATCACCTACAACGGCTCGGCCACCCTGCCGACCGCGCCGGGCTTTTATGACGTCGTCGCCACCCTCGACGATCCGATCTACGAGGCCTCTGCGACCGGTCGGCTGCTCATCACCGAGGCCCGTTCCGTGACCGTCACACTGGGCAACACCACCGCGCCCTCCGCCACCTCGCCGGTCACCGCCAACTACTCCGTCGCCGGCGTGTCCCCGCAGCCGGTCCTTACCCCCGTCATCACCTACGACGGCGCGCCGACTTTCCCGTCCTCGCCGGGCCAATACGCCGCCAAGGCCGTCGTCGCCGATCCCACCTATTTCGGTTCCCGCGTAGCCCTGATCAGCGTAGGTCGCCCGACCGCCACGCTCGCGTTTGGCGAGACCACGCTGGCCTACGATGGCTCCGTGCGCACACCGACCGTCGTCACCAATCCGCCTGGCCTCGCCACGCGCGTTTCCATCGTGGGCGAAGGGCGCTTGCCCGGCGTTTATCCTGTGACCGCATGGATCGACGATCCGGCCTACGTCGCCACGCCCGTCGCCGGCACCATGACCCTGCGCGGGCTCGTCATCACCACTCCGGGCGATCTGTCCGCGAGCGGCGACAACACCGGCGCCGTGGTCCGTTTCGAGGTGGGCGCGACCTCCGACGGGTTTACTCCCACGACGTTCCCCGCCGAGGCGTCTCCGCCATCCGGCTCCTTCTTCCCGGTAGGCACCACGGTCGTGAACGTCTCCGCCCGCGATGCCGACGGCCAGCTCTGGACCAAGGCGTTTAACGTCACCGTGTTTCCCGGCCCTTCCCGCCTCCAGCAGATCAATCCCTTTGCCGGCGTCGCGCCCGGCACGGCCGAG
>JALOTV010000406.1 GCA_025457685.1 Opitutaceae bacterium | reverse complement strand
AAACGCAGCCGGCACGAGCCAGCGGGCGCGTCCGCCGAGCTGGGCGGCGAGGAGACCGATGGCGAGCATCGCGAGCAGGTGATCCCAGCCCGTGAGCGGATGCAGGAAGCCGCCGTTGAAGTCCCAGATGAGCTCATGATCGCCGTAGCGGCGAGGAAGACGTGACGGGCGTTTTTCATGGCAGTGGAATGAATGATTTTCAGCAGGACATGGGCCAGGGTTGCTCGCTGCGCAAAACCGGCCGCTGCGATGGGATGCAAGCGATCAGGCAGGGCGTGGCGAGGCGTTTTCTGCGGACGGCGACGGGCCATCCGCGTGTCGTGCAGCGTCGCGTGCGGACTCGCCGGGCGGTGCGCTGCGACGCGGGCAGTTTGGATTTGCCCGCCCCTGTGGGCTGGGGAGGGCTGGGGAAGCTCGGCGCGCGTTTACTCCATGCTTTCGAAATTTTTGATCATCGGGCTGGTCCGGACACTCACGGGTGTGCGGGCGCGTTGGGTCGGCGCGGAGCCCTCGGCGAAGCAGCGGATCTATTTTGCCAACCACACGAGCAATCTCGACGCGGTGGTGATCTGGGCGTCGCTGCCCACGGTGTTGCGTGCGAAGACACGTCCGGTGGCGGCGCACGATTATTGGACGAAGGGCGTGGTGCGGCCGTATCTGGCCAGGCACGTGTTCAACGTGGTGCTGATCGAGCGGAAAAATGTGACGGTGAAAAACAATCCGCTGACGCCGATGCTGGCGGCGCTCGATGCGGGCAGTTCGCTCATCATTTTCCCCGAAGGCGGGCGCATGGCGGGCGGCGGGCTGGGGGAGTTTAAGAGTGGCATCCATCATCTCGCGGCGAAGCGGCCCGAGGTGGAGCTGGTGCCGGTGTGGATCGACAACGTGAACCGCGTGCTGCCCAAGGGAGAATTTCTCCCCGTGCCAATGCTCGGGAGCGTGACGGTCGGCGCGCCGATGCGGCTGGGGGCGGAGGAGACGAAGGACGCGTTTCTCGCGCGGGCGCGGGCGGCGCTGGCAGAACTTGGGGGGATCAACGCATGAGCGCATGCGCGATGAAAGCGTACGGAGTTTTTCACGATGACGACGGCGCTTACGCGGATGCGGCTGTAGGCGGGGTGTTGCCCTCACCCCGCATGGCGTCGGTCGTATTTGCGATGCGGACGCGGGGTGGGGGCACCCCGCCTACATCTGAGGGGGCGGAGACTTTATGAGCACTTTGTGGAATGATCAGCATTTCCTGTGGCTGGGCGCGGGCGTCGGCGGCGTGCTCGTCGTCGCGTCGCTCATCGGCGCGATTCTCGCCAAGACGGCGAAGACGGAGAAGGCGCAGGCAACCATCGCCAACATGAATGCGCGCACGCGGGCGTGGTGGGTGATGGTGTTGGTGTTTGCCGGAGCACTGGCCTGCGGGCGGATCGGCGTGGTGGTGCTGTTTGGCCTGCTGTCGTGGCTGGCGCTGCGCGAGTTCATCACGCTCACGCCGACGCGTCGCGGGGATCACCGGGCGCTGTTCTGGGCGTTCTTCGTGATCGCCCCGGCGCAGTACTATTTCGTGGGCGCGGAGTGGTACGGGATGTTTTCCATCTTCATTCCGGTGTGGGCGTTTTTATTCCTGCCGGTGCGCGCGGCGATCGACGGCGATTGCGATCACTTCCTGGAGCGTGCGGCGAAAACGCAGTGGGGCCTCATGGCGTGCGTGTACTGTCTCAGCTACGCGCCCGCGCTGCTGAGCCTGCCGATCGCGGGCTACGAAGGTCAGAACGCGAAGCTCCTGGTTTTTCTCGTGGCGATCACGCAGATGAGCGACGTGCTGCAGTACGTGTGGGGAAAACTGTTTGGGCGGCACAAAGTCGCGCCAACCGTGAGCCCCAGCAAGACGTGGGAGGGTCTCATCGGCGGCGTGCTCACGGCGAGCGCGCTGGGCGCGGGCCTGTGGTGGGCGACACCGTTTCTTCCCTGGCAGGCCGGCGTGATCGCGCTGGCCATCACGCTCGCGGGATTTTTCGGCGGCATGGTGATGTCGGCGATCAAACGGGATCGCGGCGTAAAGGATTACGGTGTCCTCATCGAAGGCCACGGCGGTGTGATGGACCGGATGGATTCGCTCTGCTTCGCCGCACCGGTGTTTTTCCACATCGTGCGGTACTGGTGGACCTGACGCTTTTGGCGGTTGGGTTTAGCGCGAAGACGCAAAGACGCGAAGGCTCTATCCGTAAAGAGTCGTTTGGTTTCTTGTCCTTGCTCCGATCTTTGCGGCTTCGCGTCTTTGCGCTAAAAAATACATCGAAGACGAATGGCCGGACTTGCGAATAGGCTGTGAACAACTCCGAACAGTTTCCGTTTGCGGCGTCGGATGAGGGTGGCTCAATCGCCGCTCCTCATGCATCTCAAGGCCCTCAAGCTGCACGGTTTTAAATCCTTTGCCGACCCCTCCACGCTGCGTTTCGAGCCGGGGGTCACGGCGGTCGTCGGTCCCAATGGTTGCGGCAAGTCCAACATCGCGGACGCGATCCGCTGGGTGCTCGGCGAGCAGAGCGCGAAGGCGCTGCGCGGCGGCAAGATGCAGGACGTGATTTTCGAGGGCGCGGACACGCGCAA
>JALOTV010000405.1 GCA_025457685.1 Opitutaceae bacterium | reverse complement strand
CTCGCGGAAGGTGTTGGCGTGCTGCTGGGCGAGGATGGTGGTGGGGACGAGGATGGCGACCTGTTTGCCGCCCTGCACGGCCTTGAAGGCGGCGCGGATGGCGACCTCGGTCTTGCCGAAGCCGACGTCGCCGCAGATGAGGCGATCCATGGGTCGGGCGCGTTCCTGGTCGGCCTTGGTGGCGGCGATGGCCTTGAGCTGGTCGGGGGTCTCGGCGAAGTCGGGGGTCTCGGCGAAGGGGAAGGATCCCTCGAACTCGCGCTGCCAGTCGTTGTCGGGCGGGAGGGCGTGGCCCGGCTGGGCGTCGCGCGCGGCCTGGATGCGGAGCAGCTCGGCGGCGAGGTCGATGGTGGCGCGCTCGGCTTGCTGGCGGGTCTTTTGCCAGCGGTCGGAGCCGATCTTGCCGAGCTGGGGGCGGACTTTGGACAGGCCGACGTAGCGGCTGACAAGGTGGGCCTCGGGGAGCGGGACGTGGAGGGTGACGTGGTCGTCGAATTCGAGGCTGATGACCTCGCGCAGGCCGTCGCGTGTATCCAGTTTGGTGATACCCCGGAAAAGCGCGATGCCGTGCTGGAGGTGAACGACGAAGTCGCCCTCGACCAGGTCGGCGAAGTCGAGGAGCTGGTCCACCTGGGCGCGGTGGACGACGGCGCGTTTGGCGGAGGCGGCGCGGCGGGCGCGCTGGCGGCCGAAGAGCTCGGTCTCGGTTATGATAACGGACGGGGCGGAGGCGGAAGGAGCGGGGAGCGCGGAGCCGAGCTGGGGCTCGGCGTTCCCAGGGGCGGGGCGTTTGCGTTTGGGGGCAGGGGTGGTGGGCGCGAGAGTGAAGGCGGCGTCGGGGCGGGGGGAGACGCGGAAGCCCTCGTTGAGCTGGCCGCGCAGGAAGCGGACCGGGAGTTTTTTGGCGGCGGGGTGGGCGGCGAGGATCTCCTGGATGCGTTTCTCCTCGGACTCCTTGGGCGTGACGATGGCGAGCTGCGCGCCTTCGCGATGCCAGCGCGCGAGCAAGTCGAGGAAGGCGTGGCGGGATTGCTCTTCGGCGCCGAGACGCTCGTGGGCGATGAGGTCGTCGGATGGGTAGTTGCGATGGTGGGATAGACTTTCGGTGTCCCAAGTTAGCTCGGCGGGCGCGGGATGAGCCGAGCTGGGGCTCGGCGTTCCCGGGGGCGCGGATGCGTCGGGCGCGAAAAAAGTCGAGGCCTCGTCGAGGTCGGCCAGGCCGTCGAGGGCGGCAACGCGGGCAAGGATGGCGGCGAACGCGGCGGGGCGGGCGTCGCCGAGGAGACGGAAGCTTTCGTCGAGTGCGGCGGGCTCGACGAGGACGAGGCGGGTGGCGGGGCTGAGATAGGGGGCGAGACCGGCGAGGGACGGGGCGAGGGCGAGGCGCGGGGAGGCGGAGAGGACGACCTTGTCCACCGGTGCGCCGGAGCGCTGGGTAACGGGATCGAGTTCGCAAATCTCGTCGAGCTCGTCGCCGAAGAAATCGAGCCGGTAGGGTTGGGACGCGTTGACCGGATAGAGGTCGATGATGCCGCCGCGCACGGCGTAGGTGCCGGGGGCCTCGCAGACCGCTTCGCTATCGTAGTCGAGGGCGCGGAGTTTTTCGAGGAGGGCCTGGAAGGGGTGGGTTTCGCCCTTGGCGAGGGTGAGCTCGGCGGCGGCGTAGGCCTCGAGGGCGGGCACGCGTTGGAGCAGGGCGGCGGGGGTGGTAAAGACGGCGAGGGCGGGCGCGGTGGTGAGGGCTCCGGTGAAGGTGCGGGTGGCGCGCAGGCGGGAGAGCACGGCCTGGCGGTCGGCGGAGGCGGCGAAGGCCTCGGCCATGTCGCGGGCGTCGGTGAGCGATTCGGGGAAGACGAGGGGCTCGAGCGTGGCGCGGGTGGCGGCGGGGGTGGCGTGGCCCTGCAGGGCGGCGTGGAAGAGGGCGGTGTCCTCGGCGAGTTGTTCGGCGGCCTTGAGCGTATCGGCGACAATGAGCCAGACCGGCGCGTGGTGGCGGCACAGCAGCTCGGCCAACACGGCCCCACGGGCGGGCGGGCACACGCCGGTATGCTGGGTGCGCGGGGGGATGCGAAGGGCGGGCGAAGCGGAGGAGTCCACGGCGGAGGGGAAGGGGCGACAGAGAGCGCAGGACGCGGGGAAAGGCAACGGTCGGGAGGCGAAGGGCGAGCAGGCGCAACTATCCACTCGGCGCGGGCGGGCGGAGTGGTCTTAGATCACGGGCATGACGCGGAGGATTTGATCGCGCCGCTCTTCGTGGTGGACGGCAAGCCGGCGCCGGAGGAGATCGCCTCGATGCCCGGGCAATACCGGCTGAATATGGCGGACTTGGTGAAGGAATGTCGCGAGTTGTGGAAACTCGGGGTGCGGGCGGTGGCGTTGTTCCCCAAGCTCGACGCGAAGCTGAAGGACGTGGAAGGCACGGAGGAGTTGAACGAAGACGGCCTGATCCTGCGCGCGGTGCGGGCGGTGAAGAAAGCGGTGCCGGAGCTGGTGGTGATCACCGATGTGGCGCTCGATCCCTACACCTCGCACGGGCACGACGGCGTGTTGACGGCGGCGGGCGACGACGTGGACAACGATGCCACGGTGGCGCGGCTGGCGGCGATGGCGGTGCGGCAGGCGCGCGCCGGAGTGGATTTCGTGGCGCCCAGCGACATGATGGACGGGCGCGTGGGGGCGATCCGCGCGGCGCTGGACGCGGCGGGGTTTCAGCGCACGGGGATTTTGGCGTATTCGGTGAAATTCAACTCGGCGTATTACGGGCCCTTCCGCGATGCGGTGGGCAGCGCGCAGGCGGCGGGCACGAAGCTGCTCAGCAAGGCGACTTATCAGCTAAACCCGGCCAAT
>JALOTV010000404.1 GCA_025457685.1 Opitutaceae bacterium | reverse complement strand
CGCCGCGCACCTCGACCTCGGGAATCTGGACGAGGGTCCATTCGGACGAAGCGGGGATGGAGACGGATTTCTCCTCGGCGCCGTTGGCGTAGACGCGGAACGCGGCGGTTTTTTGGCCGCCGGAGGAGCGCACCCAGGCGGAGGCGGAGTAGGCGCCGTCGAGCAGGTGCTGGAGAGTCTGGCTGGTGGTGACCGAGTAGGCGCGGTCCGAGGAGTGGCGCAGCTTGGCGTGGTCGCGATGCGCGGATCCGCGGGCGACGTAACTGGCGGCCTCGTCGCCTTGCTCCAGCCAGGCCATGGGGAGCTGCGGATCCACCACGGTCAGGTTGTATTCAAACCCTGGATTCCCGAGGAGGTTTACGCCGGGCCAGTCCTTGGCGTAGTAGCGGAAGTAGTCGAAGAGGGCCTCGCCTGGCAGCAGGGAGGCGTCCATCTCCTTGTGGTGGGCTCCGGCGAGCGAGGTCAGCCAGACCTCTTGTTGCGCGTAAAACTGTGCGTAGCCGGTGCGGGCGACCTCGCGGCCGTTGTCGTACCGGCGAGCGAGGTCAGCCAGACCTCTTGTTGCGCGTAAAACTGTGCGTAGCCGGTGCGGGCGACCTCGCGGCCGTTGTCGTAGAAGATCACCCCGTCGGGGCGGAATTCGTAGCCGTCGACGAAGAAGCCCTCGGCGTCGGGCTGGACGGGGATGAAGCAGCGGTGGGGCCAGAGGATGGAGCGCGAGCCCTCGGGAACGAGGTGGATGTAGATGTTGTTGGTCCCGTGCCAGCTCGGGCTGCTGATCTCGGCGGAGTCGATCTCGATGACGCGGTTGCGCGCCGGACGGGTGGGGTCCTGGCCGGCGAGCCCGGGCTGGCGATCCACGCCGAATTGCCAGAAGGCGGCGTGGGTGCCCGGCGTGGCGATCATGAAGGGCTTTAGGCGCGTCTCGTAGTAACCGTAGCCGAAGCGGCGTTTCGAGATGAGGCCGCCGCAGGTGTTCTCCAGCTTGCCGGCGATCTTTTCCTGCGCGTGGCGGATGCGCATGTGGCCGTCGGCGACGGTGACGTTTTCACGGCGGTTCAGGGCATAGATCCAGCCGGCGGTGGGATCTTCGCCGCCACGGCGTCCCACGCGGTAGTCCCAGAACGACTCGTCCACGCGACCGGTGTCGAAGTTGTCCTCGAAGACGAGACGATAGCCCTCGCCCGGAGGCGGAGCGGCGAGCGCGGCGAGCGAAGGCAGCAGGCTGAGGCAGGCGAGCAGGCGACGGGAGATCATGGGGGTTTAGCGAAGGGAGACGGTGATCGCGACGACTTGGTGGGGAGTATCCCGGGCGGGTTCGGGGAAGGCGATGGACAGCTGGCCGTCCTGCCAGACGAAGGGGACGGCCTCCCCCGTGCCGAGGACGCGGGCGGAGAGGACGGCGGCGACGGACGCGCCGGGCGCGAGCGTGAGCGTGCCCTTGAAGCCCGGAACGGCGTGCAGGAACCACGTGTCGCCGCGCACGGTGACGGGGACGTTGGCGACGGCTTCGGGCGGGACGGCGGACGCGCCGCGAATGGACGCGCCGTTGGCCTTCATCCAGTCGCCGAGCTCGGACATGCCCTTGTAGAACGGAGGCGGCATGGAGCCGTCGGGGCGCGGGCCGGTGTTGGCCATGAGCACGCCGCCCCAGCCCTTGGTGCGGGCGAGGCTGCGGACGATGGACGAGGTGGCGGCGTATTTGGTCTCGTTGGCCTTTTGATAGCCCCAGGTGGGAGAGTTCCAGATGCGGAGCTGCTCCCACCAGCCGTCGGGTCGGGTGGGCTGGTCGCCGTGCTCGACCGTGAAGTAGTCGCCTTCGAATTTCTCGCCGCCGGCGGTCTTTTGGAGTCCGCCCCGATTGTTGATCACGATGCCTGGCTGGAGGGCGCGAATCTCCTCGAGCGTGATGTCGGAGCCGCTGCCGCCGTCGAACCAGAGCACGTCGATCTTGCCGTAACGGGTGAGGAGTTCGGTGAGTTGCTGGCGCATGACGGCGCGGATGCGGGCGGCCTCCTCGGGCGGCATCTTTTTCGCCTTGGTGGGCTGATGGTGGATGTCGAAGTCGGGGCGGTCGGGGATGGAGGGAAGGCTGGAATTTCCGCCGCTCTCGCTGCGGTAGTTGAAAGACATATACGGGTGGGCGAACCGCCAGTCGGGTCCGGAGAAATAGACGCCGACCTTGAGGCCGACGGCGCGGCAGGCGGCGACGTATTCGCCAAAAAGATCGCGTCCGCCGAGGTGGGTGCGCACGCCAAGGTCGGTCGTTTCGGTGGGCCAGAGCGTGTAGCCGTCGTGGTGTTTGGCGGTGAGGACGGCGTATTCGAAGCCGGCGTCCTTGGCGGCGCGGAGCCAGAGATTGGGATCGTAGTTCTCGGCTTTGAAGCGGTCGGCCAGTTTCCAGTAGTCGACGGGGGCCATCTTTTTGCCTTTGCCCATGTTGAAAACCATGGGCCAGGAGAGGTCCATGTCGCCATCCACCGAGGCGATGCCCCAGTGGAGGAAAAGGCCGAGGCTGGCGTCGCCAAACCACTGGGCGTCGGGATGGGCGGTGCGAACGCCGACGGTGCCGGCGACGGTGCGCTCGCGCATTTTCGCGGCGAGGAGGCCGGCGCGGTCCGCGCCGCCCGGATCTTGGTTGAGGGCGGCGGCCTGCTCGGCGGCGTTTTTCTTCATGAGCGCCTCGTCGTCGGCGTGCGCCGACAGGGCGAGGAGCAGGACGGAGGCACAAAGGACACGGGG
>JALOTV010000122.1 GCA_025457685.1 Opitutaceae bacterium | reverse complement strand
CTCCACGCGTCTCCGCCGCCCGCCGCCGACGACTACTGCCGCACCTACCGCCCGGAAAACGAGCGCGCCTTCTACAACTCCGAACTCCTCTACGTTTAAACCGTCTTCATCGGATTAGCGTCCATTCGCGTTCATTCGCGGTTCAAAATGTCCGTCCTCAACTACACCGAATCCTCCCTCGCGCCCGCCGATGCTGTCTATCGCCGCATCATCCCCGCCGGCGACTTCTGGATGCACGAGATCAAGGCCGGCCAAACCCTGCGCATCCTCGACCTCGAGGGCAATCAGGCCGCCGACACGCTCTTCTACCGCGCCGACGATTTCCGCGAGCGCTACAGCGCGCAGGACACGATTCGCGAAAACGGCGGCATCTACCTCACCACCGGCACCAAGCTCTACTCCAACGAGCTCAACGTCCTCGCCGAGATCACCGCCGACACCTGCGGCCGCCACGACACGCTCGGCGGAGCCTGCGCCTGCGAAAGCAACGCCGTGCGCTACGGTCACGGCAAAAAGCACATGCACTCGTGTCGCCAGAGCTTCCTCCTCGGCCTCATGACCTGGCCCGGCGGCACCTTCGATCTCAACAAGCGCGATATCCCCGCGAACATTAACTTTTTCATGAACGTGCCCGTCACCCCCGAGGGCGGCCTGCAGTTCGCCGACGGCGTGTCGTCCCCCGGAAAATACGTGGAGATGGTCGCCCGCATGGACGTCGTCTGCCTGATCTCCAACTGCCCCCAGCTCAACAACCCCTGCAACGGCTGGAATCCCACTCCCGTCGAGGTGCTGATCTGGACCGCGAGTGGACGCGAATAGACACAAATTCCCGAGCCATATCCGCACTTCCGACTCTCCGCTCTTCGCGTCACTTCGCGTTCATTCGCGGTAAAAACTTCCGTCCATGTTTTCAAAAGTCCTCATCGCCAACCGTGGTGCCATCGCCTGCCGCGTCATCCGCACCCTGCGTCGCATGGGCATCAAGTCCGTCGCCGTCTACTCCGATGCCGACCGCCACAGCCTCCACGTCGCCCAGGCTGACGAGGCGATTCACATCGGTGCCTCGCCCGCCGCCCAGTCCTACCTCGACACGGAAAAAATCCTCGCCGCCGCCAAGGCCACCGGCGCGCAGGCCATCCACCCCGGCTACGGTTTCCTCTCTGAAAACGCCGCCTTCGTCGAAGCCTGCGAAGCCGCCGGCGTCGTCTTCATCGGCCCGCGCGCCGCGCAGATGCGCCAGCTCGGCCCCAAGCATTCCGCCCGCGCCCTCGCCAAGGCCCACGGCGTCCCGCTTCTCCCCGGCACCGACCTCCTGCCCGACATCGAGACCGCGAAGCGCGAAGCCGCCCGCATCGGCTATCCCGTCATGCTGAAAAGCACCGGCGGCGGCGGTGGCATCGGCATGCAGCTCATCCGCAAGCCCGCCGAACTCGCCACTGCCTTCGAGTCCGTCGTCCGCCTCGCCAAAAACAACTTCAAGGACGGCGGTGTCTTCCTTGAAAAATTCGTCGAGCACGCCCGCCACATCGAGGTCCAGATCCTTGGCGACTCCCATGGCCACGTTCTCGCGCTCGGCGAACGCGACTGCTCCGTGCAGCGCCGCAACCAGAAGGTCGTCGAGGAAACCCCCGCGCCCGGCCTCACCGACGCCCAGCGCGCCGAGCTCCTCGCCTGCGCCGCCCGTCTCGGCACCGCCGCCGGCTACACCAACGCCGGCACGGTCGAGTTCGTTTACGACAACGCCACCGGCCACTTCTATTTCCTCGAGGTCAACACCCGCCTCCAGGTCGAGCACGGCGTCACCGAGGAGGTCACCGGCGTAGACCTCGTCGAGTGGATGATCCGCGCCGCCGCCGGCGAACTCGACCTCTCTGCGTATCCACTTTCCCCTGACAATGTTCGTAATACGAACATTGCCGCCGCCGCGCTCCCCCCATCATCCTCAAAAGCCGTCGATCCAAATGTTCGTATTACGAACATTGGCGGAGCCGCCGGGGCCGTTGTGCCTTCTTTCGGGCACTCCATTCAGGTCCGACTCTATGCGGAGGATCCGGGGAAGAACTTCCAGCCCGCCGCCGGGCTCCTCACCGACGTCCACTTCCCCAAGACCGCGCGCATCGAGACCTGGGTCGAGACCGGCAGCGAGGTCTCCGCCTTCTACGATCCGATGATCGCCAAGATCATCGTCCACGGCAGCGACCGCGCCGATGCCCTCGCACGCCTCGACGCCGCGCTCGCCGACACTCGCGTTTACGGCATCGAGAACAACCTCGGCTACCTCCGCCAGATCATCGCCAGCGAGGGTTTCCGTATCGGCTCGGTCACTACGAAGTATCTCTCTACGCTTCCCTACGCCCCCGCTACAGTCGAGGTGCTCGAAGGCGGCACCCAGACCACGGTGCAGGACTACCCTGGCCGCATCGGCTACTGGGACGTCGGCGTGCCGCCCTCCGGCCCGATGGACAACCTGTCCTTCCGCCTCGCCAACCGCCTCGTCGGCAACCCCGACACCGCCGCCGCCCTCGAGCTCACCGTCAACGGCCCCAGCCTGCGCTTCAACGCCCCTGCCGTGCTTGCCCTCACCGGCGCGCACATGCCCGCCACGCTCGACGGTAAGCTCGTCGCCCCCCACCGCGCCTTCCGTGTCAAAGCCGGTCAGACCCTGCGCATCGGCTCCGTCGAGGGCCCGGGCCTGCGCGCCTACCTCGCCATCCGTCACGGCTTCGACGTGCCCGACTACCTCGGCAGCAAGTCCACCTTCACCCTCGGCCTCTTCGGCGGCCACGCTGGCCGCGCTCTCCGCGTCGGCGACGTCCTGCGCGTCAAACGCTCGACGCCCGCCGGCGTGCCCGACGCCGCTCCGCTGCTCCGCGCTCCCGCCGCCGTCCAGCCCGCCCTCACCCGCGAGTGGCAGATCAAGGTCCTCTACGGCCCGCACGGCGCGCCCGACTTCTTTACCGAAGCCGACATCACCACGCTCCTCTCCACCGCTTACGAGGTGCACTACAACTCGGCGCGCACGGGCGTGCGCCTCATCGGCCCCAAGCCCGAGTGGGCGCGTCGCGACGGAGGCGAGGCCGGCCTGCATCCGTCGAACATCCACGACAACGCCTACGCCATCGGCGCGATCGATTTTACCGGCGACATGCCCATCATCCTCGGGCCCGACGGCCCGAGCTGCGGCGGCTTCGTGTGCCCGGTGACGATCATTCAGGCCGAGCTCTGGAAAATGGGGCAGCTCAAGCCCGGCGACAAAGTCCGCTTCGTCCCCATCACCGCCCAGGAGGCCCGCGAACTCGCCTACGCGCAGGACTCGCTGGTCGAGACGCTCAAGCCCTCCAAAGTCTCTGCCGCTATCGCCACATCGACTCCGCCCGAGCCGGCGGTCATCCACACGCTGGCCGCTCGCCCCACCGCGCCGCAGGTCGTGTATCGCCGTTCCGGCGACGCAGCCGTGCTGATCGAATACGGCCCGCTCCAGCTCGACATCGCGCTGCGCATGCGCGTGCACGCCCTGCAAACCTGGCTCGAGCGCCAGAGCCTGCACGGCATCGTCGATCTCACGCCCGGCATCCGCTCGCTTCAGGTTCACTTCGACCAGCGCCTGCTGCCCTCCGAGCGGCTCGTCGAGATACTCCTTCGCGCCGAGTCGGAGCTGCCGAGCATCGACGACATGGAGGTGCCCTCGCGCATCGTCCACCTGCCGCTTTCGTGGGAGGACGAATCCACCCTGCTCGCCATCCAGAAATACATGCAGATCGTCCGCAAGGATGCGCCCTGGTGCCCGAGCAACCTCGAGTTTATCCGCCGCATCAACGGTCTCGAAAACCTTGAGGAGGTTTACCGCACTTGCTTCGAGGCCAGCTGGCTGGTGCTCGCGCTTGGCGACGTCTACCTCGGCGCGCCGGTTGCCACGCCGCTCGATCCGCGCCACCGCCTCGTCACCACCAAATACAACCCCGCCCGCACCTGGACGCCGGAAAACGCGGTCGGCATCGGCGGCGCCTATCTCTGCATCTACGGCATGGAGGGCCCAGGCGGCTACCAGTTCATCGGCCGCACCTGCCAGATGTGGAACCGGTTTAAGCAGACCGCCGACTTCGTGGACGGAAAGCCGTGGCTGCTGCGCTTTTTTGACCAGGTTAAATTCTACCCCGTCTCCAACGCCGAGCTGACCAAATTCCGCGACGATTTTCCGCAGGGGCGGGTCAAACTCCGCATCGAGGAAACGACCTTCAAGCTGCGCGATTACCAAAAATTCCTCGCGGCAAACGCGACCGAGATCGAGGCCTTCACCGCGAAGCGCCGCGCCGCCTTCGACGCCGAGTTGCACCGCTGGGAACAGAGCGGCCAGCTCAACTACCACTCGGCCGACGAGGCGGCCTCCGCGCTCGACGAGTCCGCCATCCCGGAAGGCTGTGTCGCGCTGCCCGCGCACATCCCCGGCAACGTCTGGAAAATCCTCGCCGCGCCCGGCGCCACCGTCGCGGAGGGCGATCCGCTCGTCATCCTCGAGTCCATGAAGATGGAAGTCACCATCGCGGCCTCCCGCGCCGGCACCGTGCGCGAGATCCGCTGCGTGGAAGGCAAGCCCGTCAACGCCGGCGAGACGCTGGTCGTGCTCGCGGGCTGAGCCAAGTGGCCGTCGGCGCGTCCCGTGGCACCTGATTTGCTGACTGGCGGGGCACATCCAAACGCATGGCCATCCACGATTCCACCCTGGCCCCTTTCGCGCCTTCGCCCGATGATCGCGAAGCGTCCGGTGGCTTGTCGCCCCGCGCCGTCGCGCTGGCCAGGGCCCAGGCGGAGCTGTCGCAAGACGCCTGTCGCCGTGCATTGGTCGCTTCGGGGCTGGGCGGCGGCGACCTTGCGGCCGGCGAGCTGAGCGAGGCCGAGGCGCGGCAATGGGCCATGGCCGGACTGGTTGGGCGCTGCGCACGCTTCGCCCGTCTGCTGCGCGAAGTGCGGGCGGTGCAGGGCGCTCCGCGCACCACGGTGTTGCTCGCCGGCGAGAGCGGCACGGGCAAGGAGCTCCTCGCGCGCGCCATCCACTACGGCGGACGGCAGGCGACCGCGCCCTTCGTGCGGGTAGACTGCACCGCGCTGGGCGCGGCCCAGGCGGAGCTGCTGCTTTTCGGACAAGCCAAGGCGTCCGGCGTGCCGGAGCGGCGCGGATTTTGCGAGCAGGCCGAGGGCGGCACTTTGTTTTTGGACGAGATCGGGGATTTGCCCGCCGCATTGCAGGGTCGGCTGCTGCGCATGCTGGAGGATGGCGTGTTCTGGCCCGCGGGTGCGGACCAGCCCCGCACCCTGAACGCCCGCGTGATCGCGGCCACCCATGCGGATCTGCCGGAGAAGGTGGCGGCGGGAACGTTTCGACAGGATCTGTATTACCGCCTGGCGCATTTCCCCATCGCGGTGCCGTCACTGCGCGAACGGCTGGAGGATGTGCCGGCGCTGGCGGCGCATCTCGTGGAGAAGCTCGCCGCCGAGTTGAAGCGTCCGGCTCCGTGTCTCGGCACCGAGGCCTTGCAGCGCCTGATCGCGCACGCCTATCCCGGCAATGTGCGCGAACTGAGAAACACCTTGGAGCGCGCCCTCATCTGCGCAGAAGGCGACGAGCTCCGCGCGGAGCATATCGTTTTTGCGCCGCAGGCCGGCGGCGCGACCCGCACGTCGTGCGAGGCCGTTCCGGCCGCGGCGACCGATCCGGCGGCGCCGACGGATCATCAGTTCCTCGCCGATCTGCCGCTCAACTTGGCCGAGGCCGAACGCATCCTCGTGGCCCGCGCCATCGCGGTGGCGGGGGGCAATCTCTCCAAGGCGGCGCGTCTGCTCGGCATCAACCGCGCGAGTATCTACCGCTGGAAGGAGAAGCCTCGTCCCGCGGCTGCCGATAAAAAATCAGCTTAGCCGCAGGCCGCGAAACGGAAGGGTGATTCCGGCGTCATTTCCCGGCTTTATCCGCATCCCTGTTTTGACGAGCACGATGTGGACAGCCGAGCGCGAGTTTCAGTCGGCGGCGACGGCGGCGCGGAAGCGTGGCACGAAGGTGGAGATGCAGCCTAGGTGGCGGTTGTGCGGGGAGCCTTTTTCCTGGTAGAGCGAGGCGACGAGATCGCTGGAGGCGGGCAGGGCGCGGAAGTCGGCCCAGGCGGCGTCGTATTCGGCGAGCCAGCGTTTGATCTGCTCGCGGTCGCCCTCGGGGGTGAGGGCGGCGAGGTGCCAGAGGGACTGGTAAACGCGGTAGAGGTGAAGGCCGTATCGGGAGGAGACGCGGACGTGCTCGGCGACGCGGGCGTCGGGGAACTGGATCTCGTCGGCGAGGGCGACGATCTCGCGCCAGAGGGCTACGGACTGGTCGCGCCAGGCGAGGATGCGCTGGCGGGCGACGGGGGTGGCGGTTTTGTCGAAGGCGGGGATGTTGATGTATTCGTCGCGCGTCCACCAGACGGTGTGTTCGTTGCGGTCGGGGGCTCGGCCGCGGAGGACGGCGTCGGCCGAGGCGAGGGCGAGGCGGCGGAAGCGGTCGGCATCCTGCGCGGAGAGGCCTAGCTTCTCGGTGGCGTAGCGGCGGAAGACGGCCTCCTCGGACTGGGAGGTGTCGGTGGCCCAGCGGGCGAGGACCCACGCATTCAGGTCGAGCCAGAGCTCGTCCTTGATGTAGGGGCCTTCCCAGCCGCCGCCGCGGGTCCAGGTCCAGAGGCCGGCGTAGAGCGGATCCTTGCGGGCGAAATCGCCGATGGTGCGCCAGCGGCTGTCCTGACGGTCGACGACGCGCTGGTGTTCCTCGAAGCCGTCGATGACGCCGTGGGCGATGTAGTTCGGGTAGGCGCCCTTGCCCTCGTATTCGCGGGCGCACTGGACCTCGATGATCTGCGGGTGGCGACCCTGGGCGATGGAGCGGGAGAAGCGGGTGCCGCGGTGAAAGTCGTTTTCGCAATGCTTGATGCTGATGACCAGGCGCGGATGCGGCTCGATGGCGGCGTCGACCTTGGCGTAGGCGCCGGGGTTGCGGTCGAAGCTGAGCCAGGTGCGGAAGATGAGGTTCTTGTTGCGCTTCACGCACACCTCTTCGCGGAGAAGTTGGAGAAGGGGGATGATGGTTTCCTCGGGGTGTTCGCGATTGCGGATGCTGCCGGCGTGGTGGGGGGCGTCGTGGAGGTAGGTCTCGCCGATGCGCACGATGATGCCGTCGAAGTCGGGGAAGCGTTGGAAAACGCCGTCGATCATGGCGCGGAGAAATTCCTGGGTCTTGGGGTCGCGGGGATCGCCGAAGGTATCCTTGGCGCCGTGTTTTTCGACCAGCGCCTTGGGCAGCAGCACGAGGTCGCCCATGGCGTAGGTGGCGATGCCGGCGGCGCGGTTGGCGGCGATCTTGCGGTCGATGAGGGCGGCTTTCTCGTCGACCCAGGCGCGGCCGGGGCTGCCGGGCGGAAAGACCTCGGGGTCGTAGTGGGACCAGTCAATGGCTAGAGTGGGCGAGTCGAAGAGCTGGAGGACGCGGCCGTTGTAGCCCATCGAGGCGAGCAGCTCGGAGTTCTCGAACTTCGTCTCGTAGCGCGGCTCGGCGGGGTTGTGGTGCACCATGTCGAGGATGAGCTGGCGAGGCAGCGGCGTCTCGCGCACGGCAGGCGTGGCGGCCTGGTTGGCCGAGGCGAGAGTGGCGAAGGCGAACAAACCGGCTAGGAGGGGAACGAAGGAACGGGGGCGGAGGTTCATGAGGAGCGGAGAAAGGGGAGGAGAAAATTATTCGGCCGAGAAATCAGGCAGGGGCAGGGCAGGTTGGCCGGGGCTGGTCTGCCAGCGCAGACGGACGGAGGAGAGGTGCCAGTCGAGGGGCGGAGTGAGGGCGGTGTTGCAGCCTTGGAAAAAGAGGCGGACGTGTCCGTCGGCGGCGCGGAAGACGCCCGGGTGGCCGGATTCGCCGTGGTTCCAGGTGCCGGGCGCCCCGTGGGTGAGGATGGGTTGGCCTCGGTTGAGGCGACGGAAGTTCAGGCCGTCGTCGCTTACCGCGACGCCGATCTGCTGGGGGCGTTGGTTGTAGTTGCCGCCGTAGAACAGGTAGTGCCGGCCCTCGTGGAGAAGAAGAGAGGCGGCCTCGATGCAGTCGCCTTCCCAAGCGAGGTCGAGGTCGGGCGGATCGAGCGGGTTCGGCGTGCCGGGACGGAGCAGCGGGCCGTCGGGAGTCAGGCTGGTCCAGCGTTCGCGGGAGAAGTTGCCGGAAGGATCGAGCGGGGCGGAGGCGGCGCCGAGCATTTGCACGCGGCCGGAGGGATCGCGGGTGGCGTAGTAGAGAAAGAGATGCCCGCCGATGACGGCGACCTCGGGGTCGATGGCGCGTCCGCTGCACCAGTCGTAGGCGGTGCCATCGGAGTGGCGGGGGCGGTAGACGGGATTGGTGGCGTCGCGGGTGAAGTGGATGCCGTCGTCGGACCAGGCGTGGAGGATGGCCGAGCCGTGGAAGTCGCGCATCGAGTAGGTCTGGTAAAACAGATGCAGGCGGCCGTGGAGGACGATGGCGCCGGGCGCGGCGACGCCCTAAGCGGGCCATCGAGCGGAAGGGTGGCGACGGGCGTCCAGTCGAGGAGGTTGTCGCTGGTGGCGATGCCGATGCCGGTGACCTGGGGCGCGAGCCAGATGGTGTAATACATCCAGTGGCGGTCGCGGAAACGAACGACGACCGGATCCTTGGTGCGCCGGTTTTCGGTGGACGCGGGATCGGCGAAAAACATGCGCGGCCGGTCGAAGGGCAGGGGCGCGTGTTCGGCGGGAGAAGGGGCGTCGGTCATGGCGCGGGCGATCGAGGTAATGCTCAGGAGGTGGCGGGACGGAAGCGGGCGACGAAGGTGTCGATGCCCTCGATGTGGAACCAGCGGATGGTGTGCGGAGAGCCTTTCTCTTGGTAGAGCGTCGCGCACAGCGGGCTGGAGGCGGGGAGGGCGCGGTAGTCGCGCCAGGAGGCGTCGTAGTCGGCGAGCCAGCGGTCGATCTCGGTGCGGTCGCCCTCGGGGGTGAGGACGAAGAGACGCCAGGCGGCGCGGTGGATGCGGTAGAGGTG
>JALOTV010000403.1 GCA_025457685.1 Opitutaceae bacterium | reverse complement strand
CGAGCCACACGTGCTCTCCATCGTGCGCGATATCACGGCGCGCCGCGAACAGGAGCGACGCATCGCCGAGCTCGATCGTCTGCATCTCCTGGCCAGCCGTCTCAACCAGACCCTGGTCCGGGCTCGCTCGCGCGACACGATTTTCTCCGAGTTTTGCGCGATCATCGCGGAGTTCGGCCAGTTCCCCGTGGCGTGGATCGGCATGCACGATCCGGAGACGCAGCGCTTGGTGCCGGTGGCGATGGCCGGACCGCACAGCGACTACGCGCGGCGCATCCGCGTGTCGGTGGATGCGGCGGCGCCCGAGGGTGGCGGACCCGCAGGCATCGCGTTTCGCGAGAAGCGGCCGGTGGCTTGTCATGATTTTCTCGGCGCTCCTTCGGCGGAGCCTTGGCGTCAGGCCGCGCTGGATCACGGGCTGGCGTCCGTGCTGGCGCTGCCGCTTTTGGAGAACGGCCGCCCGGTCGCGGTCCTCGCGGTCTACTCGCAGACGGCGGGATTTTTCACCGATGACCGCCTGCCGGTCTTGGTCGATGTGGCGGCCAACCTGTCGTTCCTGCTGGGAGTGCTGGCCGATCTCGAACATCGTTTCGCGGCCGAGGCCAGCCTCGCCGAGCGCCAGGAATTGCTGGGCGCCATCTTCGAGCAGGCGGTGGATGGCATCGTGTTGGTGGACGAGGCCACCGGCGCCTTTCTCGAGTTCAACACCGCCGCGCACCAGACCCTTGGCTACACCCGCGAGGAGTTTGCCAGGCTCGGGGTGGGGGATATCCAGGCGACCGAGACCATGGCCGACATCCGGCGCAACATCGACTTGGTCAAGGCCGGTCAACGCCTCGTCTTCGACACCGCCCACCGAAGCAAAAACGGCGAGGTGCGCGACATGCGCGTGAGCGCCCGCGCCCTGAGCCTGCGCGACCGGCCCTGCATAGTCGCCGTCTGGGCCGACATGACCGAAAGCCGCCGCCTGCAACGCGAGCTGGCGCGCACCGAGGAGCTTTTCCGCACCATCGCGGACAACGTTTCCGATATCATCTGGGTCTTCGATCTCGTCACGGATCGCTACCGCTACCTCAGCCCCGCGGTGAAGCCCTTTGCCGGCCAGCCGCCCGAGGCCTACCAGCTCCTTTCCCTGACCGACTGCCTGTCGCCCGCCGACGCGGCGCGCGCCCGCCGCATGGTGGACGACTGGCTGGCCGAGCCGGCGGCGACCCGCGACCATGCGCCGCGTAACCTGGGCGAGTTCGACCACCGGCACGCGGACGGCGGCTACCGGCGCGGAGAGGTCTCCGCCGCCGTCATCCCCGACGACACCGGCCGCCCCGCCCTGTTGGTCGGCGTGACGCGCGACGTTTCCGAGCGGCACCGCACCGAGGCGCGGCTGCACCAGCTTTCCAGCGTGGTCGAGCAATCGCCCGCCGCCATCGTGGTGACCAAGTTGGACGGCTCCATCGAATACGCCAACCCCGCCTTCTGCCGCATCACCGGCTACACCTTGGCGGAGGCGCTCGGGCACAACCCGCGCATGCTCAAATCCGGCGTCACCCCGGCCGACGTCTACACCGACATGTGGGCCACTCTCTCCGCCGGCCGCGTCTGGCGGGGCGAGCTCGTCAACCGCCGCAAATCCGGCGAACTCTACACCGAGCTCGCCGTCATCGCGCCCGTGCTCGACGCCGCCGGTCACGCCACGAATTATGTGGCGATCAAGGAGGACATCTCCGCTCGCAAAGCCATCGAGCTGGCCCTGCGCGAAAACGAACGCCGCTACCGCGATCTCTTCAACCTCGCCTCCGACGCCATCCTCCTGCTCGACGCCGACACCGGCGCGGTCATCGAGGCCAACCAGGCCGCCTGCCAGCTCTACGGCCACGCGCCCGCCGAGCTGCTCCGGCTGCGCAACACCGACCTCTCGGCCGAGCCCGAGGCCACGCTCCTTGCCGTCACCCCTGGCCGGCGTGATTTCGATCGCATCATCGACGTGCCCCGCCGTCTCCATCGCCGCCGCGACGGCACGGTGTTTCCGGTCCGCCGCTTCAACGCCGACCTCGAGACCCAGGTCGCCCTGCGCACCGAGGAGCTGGCCCGCCGCAATCTCCAGATCGAGGCCCTCCTCTCCGCCATCCCCGATTCCGTGCTCAACCTGCGCGCGGATGGCACCGTGCTGGACGCCCGGCCCGCGCGCCGTTCGGCCGAGCTCGCCGAGCTCACGCCGCCTCCCGGCGCCGCGCCCGCCGACTCGCCCCTCGTCGCAGCCGCCCTGGCCGTGAGCCGACGCGCCCTCGACTGCGACGACACCGTCGCCGACGAGGCGCGCCTGACCGCCCCTTCCGGCGAGATCGTGGTGGAGCTCCGCGCCGCGCCGACCTCGGCGGGCGAGGCGGTGGTCTTCGCCCGCGACATCACCGCCCGCCGCCGGCTCGAAGCCGAGACCGCGGCCATGCTCGAGCGCGAGCGCCAGCTTTCCGAGATGAAGACCCGCTTCATCTCCGTGACGTCGCACGAATTCCGCACCCCGCTCTCCGCCGCGCTCGGCTCGGCCGAGCTGCTGCGCAATCACTACGACCACATGGCCCCGGCCAAGCGCGACGAGCTTTTCGGCCGTATCCATAATTCCATACGCCGCCTCACCGTCATGCTCGACGAGGTCCTCGCGATCAGCCGCTTCGATTCCGGTCGCGCCGCCTACAATCCGTCCCCGGTCGATCTGCGCGACATGCTTTCCGGCCTTGTGGACGAGATCCGCCTCGGCGATCGCGACGCCCACCCGCTCGCGCTCCATCTGCCCGGCGTGCTGCCCCCGCTCGTCACCGACCCCGCGCACCTCCACCAGATTCTCACCAACCTGCTGGGCAACGCCGTGCGCTACTCCCCGCCGGGCGCGCCCGTCGCCATCACCGTCGCCGCCGCGGGCGACGACCTCGAGATCGTGTTTGAGGACCGGGGCGTCGGCGTGCCCGAGGCCGATCGCGAGCGCATTTTCCAACCCTTCGAGCGCGGCTCGAACGTCGGCGCGACCAAGGGCACCGGCCTCGGCCTGTCCATCGTGCGCCGCGCCGCCGAACGCATCGGCGCGACGGTGCGCGTCGAGCCCGCCCAACCGTGCGGCAGTCGCTTCATTCTCCGCCTGCCCTTCACGCCCGTCCTTCCCGGAGACCCCCTACTATGAATACCCCCGCCCAGACCCGCCTGCTCATCATCGAGGATGAGGAATCCCTGCGCCTGATCCTCGCCGATCTGCTTGAGCTCAACGGCTACCAGGTCCTCGCCGCCCCCGATGGCACCACCGGCCTGGCCCTCGCCGCGCAGCACCGCCCCGATGTCATCCTCACCGACCTCGGCCTGCCCGACATCGATGGCATCGAGATCGTCCGCCGCCTCCACGCCGACGACACCCTGCGCGCCACGCCCGTGATCATCGTCTCGGCCAAGGCCGACCGCGCCGCCATCCGCCAGGGCATGGAGCTCGGCGCCGACGACTACATTACCAAGCCTTTCACCGAGGAGGAGGTGCTGCGGTCCATTCGCGCCCGGCTCGAAAAGAAGGACCTCCTCGACGAGCTCGATGCCTTTGCCCACACCGTGGCGCACGATTTGCGCAACCCCCTCGCCTCCCTGCTGGGCCGCCTCGACCTCGTGAAGTTCACCCTCGACGGCACGGCCAAGACCGACATCCGCCAGCAGGTCGAGGAGGCCTACCGCTCGGCCCGCCGGCTCAATTCCATCATCGATGATTTGTTGACCCTTTCCGGCGTGCGTCGCGTCCACGTCGAGCCGGTGCGGCTCGACATGCGCGAGATCGTCGCCGAGGCCCGCGAACGCCTCGACGACCTGCTCACCAAGACCTGCGCCACCATCGATGCGCCCGAGGCCTGGCCCGCCGTGCTGGGCCACCGCCCATGGATCGTGCACGTCTGGTGCAACTACCTCTCCAACGCCGCCAAATACGCCGGGCCCTCCGCGCGCATCAGCCTGAGCGCGGTGCCCTCGCCGACGCATCCGGGGCGCGTGCGCTTCCGATGCCGCGACCACGGCCCCGGCAT
>JALOTV010000121.1 GCA_025457685.1 Opitutaceae bacterium | reverse complement strand
CGCCACCCCGGCGCCGAAGCCTGGGCGGTCAACGATCCCCGCCTCTTCAACGCCCAGGGCCGCCCCATCGCCGACAAACGCCCCGGCTCCGCCAACTTCGCCGTCTGGTGGGACGGCGACGCCCAGCGCGAGCTCCTCGATCGCACCCACATCAACAAGTGGAACCCTCGCGATGCCACCGAGACGCGCCTCCTCACCGCCGAGGGCGCCGCCCAAAACAACGGCACCAAGGCCAACCCCGTCCTCTCCGGCGACCTCCTCGGCGACTGGCGCGAAGAGGTGATCTGGCGCGCCGCCGACAACTCCGCCCTGCGCATCTACGTGAGCACGATCCCCACGCCGCACCGCCTAGTCACCCTGCTCCACGACCGCCAATACCGCTACGCCCTCGCCTGGCAAAACGTCGCCTACAACCAGCCCCCCCACCCGAGCTTCGACCTCGCCACCCGCCTGAAAAAGTAAACCCGCCTTTCCGCGTTTCAAAATTTTCCATGTCCTTGCTGCCCTCTCTCGCCGGCTCGCTCGCCTACGGCGGCGACTACAATCCCGAACAATGGCCCGAGTCCGTCTGGCCCGAGGACGCCCGCCTCATGCAGACCGCCGGGGTCAACCTCGTCAGCGTCGGCATCTTCGCCTGGTCGCGTATCCAAAAAACCCCGACATCCTGGGACTTCACCTGGCTCGACCGCGTCTTCGACCTGCTGCACGAGCACGGCGTGCGCGTCTGCCTCGCCACCGCCACCGCCTCCCCGCCGCCGTGGATGGCGCGGCTCTACCCCGATTCCCTGCCCGTCACCGCCGAGGGCGTCACCCTCCATCTCGGCGCGCGCCAGCAGTTTTCCCCCTGCTCGCCCGACTACCGCCGCCACGCCGCCGCGCTCGTGCGCCGCCTCGGCCGCCGCTACGCGAAACACCCCGCGCTCGCCGCCTGGCACGTGGGCAACGAGCACGCCTGCCACATGAACGAGTGCCACGGCCCGCACTCCGTCGTCGCCTTCCGCGCCTGGCTAAAGTCCCGCTACAAAACCATCGACGCCCTCAACGCCGCCTGGGGCTGCGCCTTTTGGAGCCAGCTCTACGCTTCGTGGGACGAGATCCACACCCCGCGCCGCGCGCCGTTCATCTCCAACCCCGCCCAGCAGCTCGATTTCAAGCGCTTCACCTCCGACGCCTTCCTCGATCTCTACAAGATGGAGCGCGACATCCTTCGCGAGGTCTCCCCAGGCGTGCCCGTCACCACCAACCTCATGGCGTTCTTCAAGCCGCTCGACTACCACGCCTGGGCGCGCGAGATGGATTTCACCGCCTGGGATTCCTACCCCGACCCCGCCCTGCCCGATGAGGGCCGCCACTGGGCCGCCGTCGGCCACGACCTCACCCGCTCCCTCAAGCCCGGCCTGCCCTTCATCCAGATGGAGGCCGCCACCTCCGCCGTAAACTGGCGCGCCCTCAACCGCCCCAAGCCCGCCGGCCTCATGCGCCTGCAAAGCCTCCAGGCCCTCGCCCGCGGTGCCGACGGCGTGATGTTCTTCCAGTGGCGCGCCTCCCTCTCCGGCGCCGAGAAATACCACAGCGCCATGGTCAGCCACATCGACCCCGCCCGCTGCCGCATCCACGCCGAGGTCGCCCGCGTCGGAGCCGAGCTCAAGAAACTCGCGCCGCTGGCCGGCTCCACCGTGCGCGCCCGCGTCGCCATCGTCATGGACTGGCACGCCTGGTGGGCGCTCGAACTCGAGGCCCGCCCCGTGAAGCTCGACTACATGGCCACGCTGCACGCCGTGCACCGCGCCTTCTACGAGCAGAATCTCGCCACCGACTTCGTTCACCCCGAGGCCGATCTCTCCGCCTACGCCCTCGTCGTAGCCCCTGTGCTCTACCTGCTCACCGAGGCGGGCGCGAAAAACCTCGCCTCCTTCGCCGCGCGCGGCGGCACGCTGCTCGCCACCTACGCCACCGGCATCGTGGACGGCCAGGAACGCGTCGTGCCCGGCGGCTACCCCGGCCTGCTGCGCGACACCCTCGGCATCTGGGTCGAGGAGTGGCTGCCCCTCGGCGACCGCTTCGCCAACACCCTGAGCTTTACCGGCAAAAAACCCTCCGCCCGCCGTGCCGCGTCCACCGACGCGCTCGCCTGCCGCGAGTGGACCGAATCCGTCCACGTCGAGGACGCCGAGGTGCTCGCCACCTTCACCGCAGATCTCATCGCCGGCCGCCCCGCCCTCACCCGCCGCACCGTGGGCAAGAAAGGCAAGGCACTCTACCTCGCCACCGGGCTCGACGCCGCCGGCTGGACGCGCCTCGCCGCCCTCGCCGCCGCCGAGGCCGGCGTAGCCCCCGTGCTCGCCGCGTCCGCCGAAGTCGAGGTCTCGCTCCGCGAATCCGCCGACGGCGCGCGCCACCTCTTCGTGCTCAACCACCGCCACGCCCCGGTGAGCGTATCCATGGATAAACTACGCGGCCGCGACCTCCTTACCGACCGCCCCGTCGCCCGCACCCTCGCCCTGCCCGCCCTCGGCGCCGCCGTCATCCGCCTAGACTGAGTTTTACTCCGCCCCCACCCGCACCCGCGCCCCCGGCGGGGGCGCGGTGAACCAGTCCTCCGCCATGCCGGCCTCGCGCCGCGCCTGCGCCAGCAGGCTCGGCGGCTCGTCCATAGGCTCGTCCGTCAGGCGAAAGGTCCCCCAGTGCGCCCCCATCGCCCGGCGCGCGCCAAGCGCCCGCGCGATCGCCACCGCCTCGCGCGGATCGCAGTGCTGCTCGCGCATGAACCAGCGCGGCGCGTAGGCCCCGATCGGGATCAGCGCGAGATCGGGCGCGCCCAGCCGATCACGGATGCCGGCAAACATCGTCGCGTCCCACGCCGTGTCGCCGACGAAGAAAACCCGCGCCCCGTCCGCCGCCTCGATATACCAGCCGCCCCACAGCCGCTGGTTCCGCCGGCCCGACAAGCGGTTGCCCCAGTGGCGCGCCGGCGTGGCCGTGATTCGCAGCCCCGCCGTCTCGCTCCGATCCCACCAATCATGCACCGTGTGCCGCGCGGCCGAAAACCCAGCCCGCCGCGCCAAGTCCTCGTGCCCGAGCGGAGTCAGCAAACGCGCCGCCGGATGCTCCCGCGCCAGGCGACGCAGGGTGCGCAGGTCGCAATGGTCGTAGTGATCGTGGCTGAGCAACACCGCGTCGATGTGCGGCAGCGTCTCGAAGCGCAACGCAGCCGACCGTATGCGGCGCGGTCCGAGCACGCCAAAAGGTCCCGCCCGATCGCTCCACACCGGATCGATCAAAAGCGTGTGGCCCAGCGTGCGCACGAGAAAGGTCGCGTGCCCCACCCAGGTCACCGTCACACCGCGCTCGGGTGCGGCGGACGCATCCTGGGGTGGCGTGTCCTCGCGCGCAGGCCAAGCTGCGCCGCGCGTGGTCGCCTTCCATCGCAACACGTCCCACCAGGTGCGATCTTCGTGCCGCACCGGGTTGCGAAATCCGCCGTCCACGCGCCGTGCGCGCAGGGCCTCGGGCACATCGGACGCGGGGATGAAACGAAAGTCGGACATCGCGGGTAAATTCACCCCACCCTGCACCGCCCGTCCGCAAAATCCAAGCGGACGCTGCATGAACGAAAATTCATGAAGGGTTCATGTTGGCTTCATGTTCACAAGGTAGGCTGCGCACATGAATTCCGCCTCGTGGCTAGCCGCCCTGCTCCTCCCCTTCGCCTTCGCCCAAGCCGCCGAGGTGCCCCTGCAGCTTGATCCCGCCCACTCGCGCGTCGATATCGTGGTCAAGGCCACGGTCGATTCCTTCGTCGGCACGCTTGAGAACTACGACGCCAACATCCGCGTCGACGCCGCCACCGGCGAGGTTCGCGCCGCCGACTTCGCGTTTCACTTCACCGATGTCAAAACCGGCAACGCCGACCGCGATGAACAGATGAACGAATGGCAGGACACCGCCCGCCATCCTGATGGGGCCTTTCACCTCGCCACGCTCACCCGCGGCACCCACGGCGGCCTCCTCGCCGCCGGCACGCTCACCCTGCACAATGTCGCGCGCGAACTCACCTTCCCCGTTTCCGTCACCCACGATGGCGAGCTCTACGCCATCGACGGCGAGGCCACGCTCGATACCCGCGACTTCGGCCTGCCCGTCATCAAAAAATTTCTCCTCCTGAAAGTGGATCCCTCCGTGAAGGTGCGCTTCCACCTCCAGGGCCGCGCCAAAGCCGGCGACATCCACGCTTCGCTCTGAATTTCGCGCGTCTGCCCCTCCCGCACCAGCCAACCCCAACCCTTTTTCCCATGGTCGCCCTCAACACCGTCTCGGACCCGCTGGTCCTCGCCCTGCGCGAATTCGCGCCGCTCGCCCCGCATATGGAAACCCACCTCGACGCGGCCATCACCCAGGCCGTGAGCGAGCCCGGCAAACTCGTGCGCGCCCGCCTCGCGCTGGAGGCCGGTCTAGCCAACGGGCTCGACGACGGCGAAGCCATGCAGCTCGCCTGCGCCATCGAGTATTTCCACACCGCCTCGCTCCTGCTCGACGACATGCCTTGCATGGACGACGCCGCCACCCGCCGCGGCCTGCCCTGCGTGCATCGCCGGCACGGCGACGCCACCGCCATCCTCGCCGCCCTCGCTCTGATCAACCGCGCCTACACCCTGGCCGGCTTCGCCTTCGCCGCCCAGTCGCCCGGCGTGCGCGTGCAGGCCATCGCCTGCCTCGACGCCTGCCTCGGGCCGTCCGGCCTCGTCGGCGGACAGGCCGCCGATCTGCGCTACGGCGAGACCCGTGGCGGTGCCCGCGCCGTCGCCAAGATCGCCGCCGCCAAGACCGGCGCCCTCTTCTGGAGCGCCGTCTTCCTGCCCGCCCTCGCTTCGCAGCCCACCGAGGCGGAGCGCCGCGAGCTCAAGCGGCTCTGCGTTTACTGGGGCCTCGCCTTCCAGGCGCTCGACGATCTCGCTGACGTGCTGAAGAGCCACGCCGAGGCCGGCAAATCCACCGGACGCGACAGCGCCCTCTCCCGCCCCAATCTCGCCCTCGTGCTAGGCGTGCACGGCGCCCGCGCCGGCGTGGACCGCCTCGCCGCCCTCGCCGGCGCCGCCGCCGACCGCCTCGCCACGCACGGCGCGCGCTGGAGTTACCTGCGCCGTTTCCACGTCGAGTATTTCGCCCCCATGCACCGGCGCACCCTCGCCGCCACCGAGATGCTCGTGGCCGCCTGATCCACCCACCATGTTCGCCGCCTCCCTCACCCGGCTTCGCTACCTCTCGCTCGCTTTCACCAACCTGCGACGCCACCGCCTGCGCGCGCTCATCGGCGTGGCCGGCATCGCCTTCGGGGTGGCCGCCATGCTCGCCATCCTCGCCGTCGTGCACGGGGCCATCGGCATGTTCGAGCGCATTCTCAACACCGACAGCGACTACCTCGTGTTCGAGCGCAAGGTCTCCGATCTGTTCTTCAGCTCGGTCACCCCCGCCCAGCTCGCCGCCGTGCGCGCGCGGCCCGAGGTCGCCGAGGCCCACGCCATGCTCTTCGGCATCGTCTCGGCCGACGGTCACCCGGTCATCACCTGCTTCGGCCTCGAGCCGAGCGATCCGCGCCTGCGCCGCGCCCAGTGGCGCGCCGGCTCAGCGGACGATTTTGGCGTGCGGCCGGGCGAGGTTTTTCTCGGCACGCGCGCGGCGGAATTCTTGGAGGCTCGGCCCGGCGACAAGGTCGAGATCGGTCGCGGCGAGTTCGTGGTCGGCGGCATTTTCCGCACCGAAAACGGCTTCGAGGACGGCGGCGTGTTCATGGCCCTGCCCGACGCGCAGGCGTTTTTTCACCGGGAAAACATCGCCTCCATCGTCGCGGTAAAACTGCGCGAACGCGGGCTCGGTCCGCAATTCAAGGCCGCGCTCGAGGCCGAGCAGCCGGGCGTCATGGCGCTTGAGAACCGCGAGTTCAGCCAAAACTACAACAGCTTCAAAATCCTCCACGTCACCGCCTGGGCCGTCGGCCTGTGCGCCTTCGTGCTCGGCGGTCTGGGCGTGGCCAACACCATGCTGCTCTCCGTCTTCGGCCGCATCCGCGAGCTCGCCGTGCTGCGGGTGTGCGGCTTCAGCGCCCGCCAGGTCGGCGCGCTGGTGATGGCCGAGTCCGCCGCCCTCGCCGCCCTCGGCCTCGTCGCCGGCCTCGCGCTCGGCGCCGCCGTGCTCGCCTTGCTGGCCCGCCTGCCCGATTTGCAGGGCTACCTGTCCGCCCGCCTCACGCCCGGCGTGCTGGTCGGCATCGTCGCCACCGCGTTTCTCACCGCGCTGGGCGGCGCGCTTTATCCCGCGTGGTATGCCGCGCGCATTCAACCGGCGGAGGCCCTGCGCTATGAATAATCCCGAACGCACATCTTCCCGCCGGGGCGAAATCGTCGCCGAGGCGACCGACATCTGGAAAAGCTATGACGGCGGCCGCGTCGAGGTGCTGCGCGGCGCGTCGGTGCGCGTGCGCGAGGGCGAACTGGTCGCCCTGTGGGGCGCGTCGGGCTCGGGTAAGAGCACACTACTCCACCTGCTCGGCGGTCTCGACACCCCCGATCGCGGCACGCTGCGGGTCTGCGGTCTCGATCCACGCGGCGAACGCGAGCGACTCACCCTGCGTCGCCACCTGCTGGGCTATGTTTTCCAGCTCCACAACCTCGTGCCCGATCTCACCGTCGAGGAAAACATCCGCCTGCCCGCGCTCGCGCTCGGCGCCTCCGCCAAGGCCATGGCCGCGCGGGTGCGCGAACTCGCCGAGCGCGTCGGCCTGGGCCACCGGCTCGCGCATCGCGTGCAGGATCTCTCGGGCGGCGAGCGCCAGCGCGCCGCGATCTGCCGAGCCTTGATGAACTCTCCGCGCGTCATCCTCGCCGACGAGCCCACCGGCTCTCTCGACGAGCAGACGGGCGAGACGGTGTTCGCCCTCCTGCGCGAACTGGCCCGCTCTCAAAAGGCCGCCGTCGTGCTCTGCACCCACGAGCGCCGCTACGCCGAGGCCTGCGATCAGTTGCTGCGCATGCGCGCCGGCCGCGTGGAGGAGACGCGATGAACGCGTCCGCCGCCCCCCTCGCGGCGGGTCCGGCGCTCGCTCGCACCGCCCGCCTGCACTCGCTCGGCTGGCTGGTCGGCGCGAGCGCGGCGGGCGTGTGGCTCGCCGCGCTGCTGGTCTGGCCCGCCCTCGGCGGCGGCCACGCCTTCGCCGGCTACGGGCGCTGGATGCCCGTGCACCTCGATGGTCAGCTCTACGGTTGGTGCGCCCTCCCGCTGGTCGGCGCCCTGCTGGCCGGCTGCCTCGAGCCGCGCCACCCGTCCGCCTCGTCCCACGCGCGGATCGCGTTCGGGGTCTGGACCGCCGCCCTCCTGCTCGGCGTGGCGGCCTGGCTCGGTGGCGTAACCAGCGGCAAACTTTTCCTCGACTGGGCGGGCTGGGCGCGGCCCTTGCTCGCCATCGCGCTCGCCCTGCTCTGGACCCTGCTCGCCGCCCACCTTTGGTGGGGCAAGTCGCGCGCGCACACCACGCGCTGGCGCGTCGCGGCCGGCCTCGTGCTCTCGCTCACTCCCGTGCCGGCGCTGATGTATTGGGCGGCCGGCCGCGAGGTTTACCCATCAGTCAATCCCGACAGCGGCGGTGCCACCGGTGCCTCCCTGCTGGGCTCCACCCTCGGCATCGTGTTCATCTTCGGCCTGCTGCCCCACCTGCTCGGCATGCGCCGCCAGCCCGACGCCGACCGCGGCGCGTGGTTTTGGTGGGCGCTCGCGGGCTCGTTTCTCGTGTTCGGTCTCATCGACCACGGCCACGCCAGCCACCACGCGCCGGCTCAGATCGCCGGCCTCGGCGTGCTGCTGGCCTGGGTGCCTTTGTTGTGGATTTATGGATACGGCTGGGTCTGGAGCACGGGCGCGCGGCGCTGGGCGCTCGCCGCCGGTGTATGGTGGGCCGTGCTGGTCGCGAGCGGCTGGGCGGCCTTCCTCCCGGGCGCGTCCGAGGCCTCTAAATTCACCCACATGCTGGTCGCGCACGCCCACCTAGCGATGGCGGGTCTGGTCAGCGCGGTGAACTTCGCGGTGCTCAACGAGCTCGCGCCCGAGCGGCCAGTCGGCGGTCGCCTCGCCTTCTGGCTCTGGCAGGGCGGCACCGTCGCCCACGTGGCCTTGCTCGCGGGGCTGGGCTCGGTGGAGACCGAGCGCGCGGCGGATTTGTTTTACGGCGCGGGCTGGACCCAGGCGATTTTCGTCGGCCGCCTGCTGGCCGGTCTGGCCATGCTCGCGGGCGCGGCCGTGGCGTGGCGGGAGGCGCGACGCGCATAACTATGAAAACCACCCGACTCGCCACTTTGCTCGCCGGCGTCGCCGGCGCGATGGACGCCGCCACCGGCCTCGGGCTCGTCCTGCTCCCGGGTTTCACCCTGCGTATGATGGGCGTCGCCGCGCCGACCGGGGACGCGCTGGTTTTTCTGCGTTGGGTGGGCGCCTTTGTCGGCGCGGTGGGCGCGAGTTACCTCATCGCCCTGATTCGCGGGGGCACGATGCGGCTCCGCGAGGTCTTTGTGTTTACCTTGGTTTTCCGCGTCGCCGCCGGTGGCTACGCCGCGTGGGCGGTCGCGAGCGGTGCGCTCGACTGGCGTTGGATCACGGTCGCGCTGACCGACGGCGCCTTGGTCGCGGTCCA
>JALOTV010000120.1 GCA_025457685.1 Opitutaceae bacterium | reverse complement strand
CGTGGAGTCGTTCTTGCCCTGATCACGCTCTGTTTTCCCGAGGCGCGCGCCCAGACCGCGCAGCGGATTTACGAACTCAACGGCAGCTATGCCGAGACCAACGGTGGCTCCGCCCTGGTGCCCAATGGCGGCACGCTCGGCGCGACCGGCTACACCTTCGCCGCCGGCCAGGGCCCCAGCGCCAGCAACGCCCTCGCCAACCCCGGCGAATACACGATCGAGGTGCTGTTCCGCATCAGCGACCTCTCCAGCTATCGCAGCCTGATCAATTTCAACAACCTCACGTCGGACTTCGCCCTGTATAACCAGAACGGAAGCTTCCTGTTTTATAATTACTCGGCGGGCAATTCGACCACGACCGACTTCGTGGCCGGCCAGACGCATCGTCTGGTTGTCACCCGCAACGCCACCACCAAGGTCGCCACCGCTTATGTGGACGGCGTGCAAAAAGCCCAGGTCACCGATCTGAGCGACCTCTACGTCGCGTCGGGAAGCGGCGGTATCCTGCATTTTTTCCGCGACAATGCCGGCGAAAACACCGCCGGCTTCGTCGATCAGATCCGCATCTACCACTCGGTGCTCACGCCCGCCCAGGTGGCTGCGCTCGGCCAATCCTCCGGCCCCGCGCCCGAGATCCAGCTCAAGGGCAACGCCACCGTCATCGTCGATGGCGATGCGACGCCGTCCGCCACCGATCACACCCAGTTTGGCACGGTCGTGACCTCGCTCGCGCGGACCTTTACCATCGAAAACACCGGCAACGCCTCCCTCTCGATCTCGTCCATTGCCGTCTCCGGGACCCACGCATCCGAATTCGTTGTGTCGGGTGCCCCGGCTTCCGTCGCCGCCGGCTCCAGCGCCACCTTTGCCGTCACGTTTACCCCGCTGCCCGGCACCGGCACCCGCGTTGCCACGATCACGGTCAACAACAACGACAGCGACGAGGCGGCCTACGACTTCGCGGTCGAGGCCAGCGTCACCCCGCCGACCGTCACTTCCGTGCTGCCCTCCGAAGGCACCACCGCCGGCGGCACCGGGTTGACCATTTTCGGCGCGGGCTTCGGCGGCGATACCACCGTGACCATCGGCGGCGTGCCGGCCACCGGCGTGAATGTTTACAGCTCCACCTTGCTCACCTGCATCGCGCCCGCCGGCACCGTCGGAGCCAAGAGCGTGGTCGTCACCAATCCCCGCGGGGCCAATTCCGCCAACACCCTTTACACTTACGCTGCCACGACGCCTGGCGACCTGCAGGCGCTCAATGCCGGCCTCAACGGCGTCGTCTTCACTTCCGTCACTCAGCCCGACGGGAAAATCGTGATCGCGGGAGTTTTTTCGCAAGTGCTCGGGGTGCCTCGCGCCTACATCGCGCGACTCCACGCCGACGGCGCGCTCGACGGCACGTTTAACCCCGATGTTAACAACCAGGTGCTCGGTCTGTTGCGGCAGCCCGATGGCAAACTCGTTATTTGCGGAAACTTCACGTCGGTCGGGGGCGTTAAGCGCAACTACATCGCCCGCCTCGATGAAAGCGGCGCCCTGGACGCCTTTGACCCCGGTATCAACAACAGCTCCATCGTCACCGCCCTCTGCCAACAGCCGGACGGCAAACTCCTCATCGGCGGTTCGTTCAACGTGGTGCAGGGCGTGGCTCGTAGCAACATAGCTCGTCTCCATCCGGATGGCACCTTGGACACCACGTTCAGCCCGTCGACGTCTGGATCGGTGAGCAGCATCGCGCTGGACGCCGACGGCAATATCCTGCTCTCCGGTGAGTTTACCTCCGTGCAATCCACGGGGTCCGCTTCCTCCAGCGATTACCGCCGTCTCGTGCGCCTCAGCCCGACGGGTGTGCTCGACACCTCGTTCCGCCCGCAGCCTGATCGTTTCACGTCCACCCTCCTCGTGCTCCCCGACGGCAAGATCGTCGTCGGTGGACAGTTCACCTCCGTGCAGCCCAATGGCGCCGCTTCGCCGACCGCACGCGCTTACCTCGCCCGTTTCAACGCCGATGGCACGCTCGACACCGGCTTTTCCCCCACCGTGCCGGGAGAAATCTTTACCCTGGCCCTGCAGGCGGACGGCAAGCTCCTCGGCGGCGGAGTCAATCCGCGCAGCTTTCGGCGTTGGTTGCCCAACGGGACCGCGGACACGGGCTTCTTTGGGACTACGGAGTATCCCGCGGTTTGGGGCGCCACCCTTCAGCCCGATGGCCGCGTCCTGGTCGGCGGCTCCCCCTTCACGATCAATTCCACGACTCGCTCTAACTTTGCCCGCCTGAACAACGACCTCGCGATCAACACCCTCTCCGCCCCGAATCGCACCCAGGTCCTCTGGGCGCGCGGCGGCAGTGCTCCCGAGATCAGCCAGGTCACCTTTGAACGCAGCCTCGATGGTGGCGTCACCTGGACCTCCCTCGGCACGCCGGTCCGCGTGGCAGGCACCGCCAACTGGCAGATCACCGGTCTCAACCTGCCCGACGGCGTGCAGCTGCGCGCCCGCGGCCGATCCTCCGGCGGGTATCACAGCGCCAGCTCCGGCGTCATCGAACAAGTCGCCAGCTTCAGCAACGCCCCGCCCACCGACATCACGCCAAGCGCGACCGCCCTGGCGGAAAACAACGCCGCCAACGCCATCGTCGGCACGCTCTCCACCACCGACGCCAACGCCGGCGACCTCTTCACCTATGCGCTCGTCCCCGGAGCCGGCGCCACCGACAACGCCAGCTTCACCATCGTAGGCGACGCCCTGCGCCTCACCCCGGTCGCCGATTTCGAAACCAAGTCCGCCTACTCCGTCCGTATCCGCAGCACCGATACGGGCGGCCGGTTTTTCGAAAAGGCCTTGGTCATCGCCATCACCAACGTGAACGAGGCGCCGGGCTTCACCAAGGGCGCGGACATCGTCGTGCCGCACGGCACCACGACCCCGCAGACCGTCGAGGGCTGGGCCACCGCCATCAACGACGGAGACGCCACCGTCGTCCAGGCGCTGACCTTCACCGTCACGGTCACCAGCGGCGCCAACCTCTTCGCCACCGCGCCCGCGCTCAGCGCCACCGGTGCGCTCAGCTTCCGACCCGCCGGCACCGCCGGTGTCGCCACCGTGCAGGTCACGCTCACCGATGACGCCACCGCCGGCACCGCCGCCCTCACCACCGCCGCCCAGACCTTCACCATCACGGTGCAGGCTCCGCCGCTCGTGCCTTTCCTCGCGTCGATCTCGCCCGCGTCCGGCACGTCCGCCGGCGGCGCCACCGTCACCATCACGGGCGACAACTTCGGCGCGGTCAGCAGCGTGAGCTTCGGCGGCGTCCCCGCCGCCAGCTTCGTGGTAAACAGCGCCACCTCGATCACGGCCGTCACGCCCGCCGGCACGCCGGGCGCGGCCGACGTCACGGTCGCGACTGCCGGCGGCACCAGCGCGACCAGCCCGCTTTTCACCTACTTCGCGCCCACCACGACCACGCTCACCGCGTCGCAAAACCCGAGCGTGTTCGTCACCCCGCCCATTTTCACCGCCCGCGCCGTGTCCGCCCACTCCGGCCTCGCCGGCCAGATGGAGCTGTTCATCGACAACGTGCTCTTCGAGGCCAAGGCGGTGGACGCGAGCGGCGTTGCCACCTTCGCTCCGCCGGCGACCGCCCTGCTCTCCGGCACGCGCGGCATCCGCGCGGTTTACAACTCCACTGGCGCCGTCGCCAGCTTCGGCACTTCCAGCGCCACGCTGGATCAGGTCGTCCAGCGCGCCAATCTTCCCATCACCCTGACCGGTCTCGCCCAAACTTACGACGGCAGCCCGAAGCCCGTCGGCGCCACGGTCTCGATCCTGGCCGGTTTCACCGGCACGGTCTCACTTACCTACGCCGGCTCCGCCACCGCGCCGACCGACGCCGGCAGCTACCCCGTGGTCGCCACGCTCGATCACCCGCAGTTTTTCGGCTCCGCCTCGGGCACGCTGGTCGTCGCGCCCGCCCAGGTGAGTATTGGATTTTTCGATACGCTGCAGTCCTTTGACGGCAGTCCGCGCGTGGCCGGCTTTACGACTTTCCCGCCGGGCATCCCCGCGGTCTTGTCCTACCAGTCGCTGGTCAACGGCGTGCCGGGCGGGCCCGTTTCCACCACCCCGCCTGTCGCCGCCGGCAGGTATCGCCTCACCGCCGCCGGCACGAATCCCAACTACGTGTTCACGTCCGCCACCGGCGAGCTGCAAGTCAGCAGGCGCGGCGTCGCCATCACCCTCGGCCGCCTCTTCGTCACGGCCGACGGTCAGCCCAAACCCGTCACCGTCACCACCGTGCCCGATGGCATCGCGCTGAATATCACCTACACCGGCGGCGGCACCACGACCACCACCGCCCCGTCGTTTGCCCCGCCCGGAGGCGGCGTCTGGCGCGTCAACGCGAGCGTGGTCGACACCGTTTCTTACGCCGGCTCGGCCCGTGCGGACCTGCGCATCGACGGTCTTGCGCCCGCGCCGATCACGCTCACCGGTCCCTCGACCGCCAATCCGGTTGATTTCGCCATCTTCAGCGTCTCGGTGCGCCCGATCCGCTACGGCGTGGCGCTGGGCGGCACGGTCATCTTCAAGCGGGACGGCGTGGAGTTTCACCGGGCCACGCCCAATGCGGATGGCAATGCTTACGCCCTCGTGCCCAAGCTCCCCATCCGCGCCAATCCCTACCTGATCACCGCCGAATACACCGGGGATGCCAACTACGCGGCCAACACCGCCGCGCCGCTGGCGCTGACGATGACCAAGAAAATCATCCAGCTGCCCGAGCGCGAAGAGACCAAGACCTACGACGGCCGCCCCTTTATGGTCAGCTACCGCGGCCGTGTCTTTGAGGGCTACACCGTCAACGAGTCCCTCGTCACCTACAACGGCAGCCGCGCCGGCCCCATCGACGCCGCGGCGACCCGTCAGGTTGTGGAGATTATCGCTCCGCTCAGCTCGCCCGATATCGAATTGCGCGAGACCGTCCGCCTGCTGGTCAACAAACGCGCCACCAGCATCCGGCTGGCGAACATGGCCCAGACCCTCCGCCCGTCGGGCAACCACAAGCCCGACGTCATCGTCGAGCCCAGCGGCGCGCCGTTCCTGGTCTCCTTCAACGGCAACACCCTCACCCCCGCGCAGGCGCGCATCGACAGTCCCGGCGTTTACGATGTCCGCGCTTGGATCTCCAATCCCAACTACGAGCCCGCCGAGGCCGCCGGCACCTTCGTGCTCACCCGGGAACCGGCCATGATCGAGATCGGCAACCTCACCCATGTTTACGACGGCAAGGCCAAGAGCGCGACGGTGAAGATCATCCCCGCGATCAGCTACGACGTCACCTACAACGGCTCCAACCAGCAGCCCGACGCGCCCGGCCTATACACCGTCCGCGTCACGCCCATTCCCTCCGGCTACGGCCCCGGCGCCACCGCCACCCTGAGCATCGCCAGCCGCATCGGCGTGGCCAGTCGCGATGGCGACGACTCCGCCGGTCTGGGCAGCTTCGAGCTGCGCAACGCCAACGGCGACATCGTGGCCACGAACTTCCCCGCCAACATCGTTCCCGACGCGAATTTCGCCGACGGTGAATACTCCTACGGCGAACTCACCTACATCCCGGTCGAGGGTTCCGGTCGGCGCACGCGTTTCTCCCACTGGGAGGGCGTGGGCGGTTATTCGGGAAAACAAAATCCGCTGCGGGTGTATTTCAGCGCTCCCAAGCCTCCCGGAGGCTACCTCTTCACCGCCCGCTATGACATCGAGACACTCATCGTGCCCTCGGCGCAGGGCAATGGCACGGTCGCCGGCGCGGAATGGTTCCGGGTCGGCGACCTGGCCCGCTTCACCGCCAGGCCCGCCGCCGGCCACATCGTGGACCGCTGGCTCTACAACGGGCAGGTCGTCGGCACGTCGAACGAGGTGCTGATCAAGATCGCGAAAAACGGCGGCTTCCCGATCGCGGTTTTCACGCCGGGCTACTTCGCCATCGCGCGCTCTCATCCGTGGTATGACAAGGTCTTCGGCACGGCTTCGTTTATCCGCAAGAGCCAGCCCGACCTCCCCGCCTTGTCCGCCGGCTTCGTGCCGCTTTCGAGCGAGTTCGTCGCGACCGCCGTGCCGTCCCCGGGTTTCGTCTTCGACTACTGGGAACTCATCAACGCCCAGCCCGCCACGCCGTTCGATCTCCGGACCAGCAGCACCGCGACCTTCCGGCCCATCGATACCACGAAGCAGGTCATCGCGCACGCTCACTTCCTCGAGCGCGCCCCGACCATGGACGTGTCGATCGAATCGCTCACCCGCGTGCCCAACAAACTCCCGTCGTCGGGCTCGGTGCGTTTCAATCTGCGCGTCAACAACAGCCGCGCCCCCGCCACCAACGTGCGGGTGCCTCTCGTCGAGGTCACCGGCTACCGGGTCATGCTCACGCCCGAGGACAAGTTCTGGAAATACTACTATCCGAACCCGCGCAACCAATCGGAGATCAACGCCAACGACGCCTCCGTCCTCACCGCCGAGCAGCGCACCGCCCTCTCCCGGCTCGGGCCCAAATACTGGGACACGATCGACTCTTCCCGCTCCAGCAATCTGGGCAACATCGGGGCCAAGACCGTCGAGATCTACAAGGGCTTCGAGATGAACTGGACCAAGTATGCGTTTATCGGCGCCGCCAACCGCGAGCAGGTGCGCATCACGGTGCACATCGTGGCCGACGGCTATGCCCAGTCCTTCGATTCGTGGCAGCCGCTCTACATCGCCGACGCCGAGGATTTCGCGCACGGCGGCGAACTCAGACAATGAACACCTTGCCCATGACTTTCTCCCTTCTCGGTCCCGCGCTCCGCACCGCAGGCGCGCTCCTCACGCTGGCGACCGCGGCCGCCGCCGAGGTCATCTCGTTCACCCCGGCCCCGCTGCCCGATTACGTCACGGCCAACTCCACCGAGGCGCGTCTCAACGTCATCACCGTCGAGCCCGCCGAAGGGGGCAGCTGGGACCTTGTCGGCCGGCCGGGCGACTCCATCGGCTGGGGCTTCAAGATCTCCTGGTCCTCCAACGTGGGCGACAGCATCACGTTCAACGACAGCTCGCTCACCGGCTACCCCTTGAACCGGCTGGGCGCCGACTACGCCGACCGCCTGGGCGAGGTCGGCGGCAACACCCTCGGCCGCGTCCTCGCCGACGGTGTATGGGAAAGCGACTACACCGCCGCCACCGGCGGCGCCGGCGGCATGATCCTCAACGGCGTGCCCGGCACCACCTACACCGGCGGGCTCATGCTCCGCTTCTCCGTGTATGACATGACCGGCTCCCTGCCTCTGCACGTGGGGACGTTTGAGGTCACCGTGCCGGTGTCGATCTCGGTCGTCGCGCCCGAGCCGCAGAGCCAGACGATCACTTTCGCGCCCCTGCCTTCCAAGTCCGTGGGCAGCGCGCCGTTCCCCGTCGTCGCCAGCGCGAGCAGCGCCCTGCCCGTCACGGTGCGCTCGCTCCAGCCCGATCTGTGCACCGTCGACGAGGACGGCGTCGTCACCCTGCTCGCCGCCGGCACCTGCACGCTCGTCGCCGAGCAGGCGGGCAATGACGCCTTCACGCCCGCGCCCTTCGTTTATCAGACCCTTGAGATCACCAAGGCCCCCGCGACCGTCGTCATCCAGGGCGACCTCGACGTCGTTTACGATGGCACCGACAAGCTGCTCTCCGCCACCACCACGCCGGCAGGCCTGACCGTGCACTGGCGCTACAACGGTGAACAAATCCCGCCCCGCGCCCCGGGCATCTATGTGGTCGATGCCCTGATCGAGGATCCCGCCCGCGAAGGCCAGGCCCAGGCCCAGCTCATCATCACCGACACCAGCCCGGCCCCGCTCGCCGCCTACGCCGACTGGTTGCTCACGCACTTCACCCCGCAGGAAATCCAGGACGGCCTGGTCACCGCCCGCACCGCCGATCTCGCCGAGGACGGCACGCCCAATCTGCTCAAATACGCCCTCGGCCTCGATCCCTGGACGACCATGAGCGCCGAGGCCCGCTCCGCCTTGCCGCGCTTCGCCGGCACCGGAGGGACCAACGCCCTGGTGTTTTCGCTGCCCCTCGCGGCCGCGGGCGACCTCATCGTCAAGGTCGAGGCCTCCAGCGATCTCGTCACGTGGGAGGAGATCGCCCGCCGCACCCGCGGCGGCGCGTGGACCGGCCCCGCGTCGGTCTTCACCGGCACGCCCGACGAGGCCGGCGTGCGCGCCGAGACGCTCGTCACCGAGCCCGCCCTGCCCGTGCGCGAGCGGCGCTTTTACCGGCTCAACATCGAGTTCGCGCCGTAGTCTGGCGCCTGCGCCGTCGGCGCGGTTCAGCCGTGCAGCGCTAGGGCGTGGCGCACGGCGGGGCTGTCGGCGGAGGGCACCACGACCTGCAGGCCGGTGGTAAGGCCGTCCGTGCCGGGTAGCGGCACCGGCAGGGCGAGCACGGGCAGGCTGCCCATGCTCGCGGGCACGGTGAGCGAGAGGATGCGGCCGCGCTTCAGAAAACAAGGACGCCCACGCCGCCGTGATCGCGTCGCGGTTGGCCTGGGCGCGCGCGATGTCGGCCGCGCCGAGGGTGCGGGCGCGGTCGATGCGGGCGCGCACGTTGGCGTCATAGCGATCACGGAAGCGGTCGTAGAACGGCGCGTGGATGCGCCAGGTCTCGGCCCCGCCAAGGATGGCGTAGAGTTCGGCGGCGGGGGCGAAGAGCGCGCGCAGGTCGGCGGCGGTGCGCGCGGCGGCGGCGAGAAACGCGGTCTCCACCTCGGGGTCGAGGCCCGGCAGCGAGAGGTAGGCGCCGCGCGGCGTGCGCGCGTTGGCGGCGGCGGGGCGCTGGGGCACGAGGGCGTCGAGCAGAGTGCGGAGGTCGGACGCGTGGGCGGTGAAAAAGCCCGGGGTGTCGAGCGATTCGGCCAGCGGGTAGCCGTCGGCGATCCACGGGTGACGGGGCGTCAGGCGGAGGCCATACAGCCCGCAGAAGGCGGAGGGCACGCGGATGCTGCCGCCGGTGTCGGTGCCGAGGGCGAAGGGCACCACGCCGGCCTTTACCAGCAGCGCGGAGCCGGAGGAGGAGCCGCCGGTGGTGCGGCCCGGGTGGCCGGGCAGCTCGCAGTCGCCGTAGTGGGGATTTTCGCCCGTGATGCCGTAGGCGAACTCGTGCATGTGGGCCTTGGCGGCGAGGGCGGCGCCGGTGGCGCGCACATCGCGGATGAAGGCACCGTCGGCGGGCGCGACGGGCACGCCAAACGCGGGCGACGGGACGTGGCCGGCGCGGACTTCGGGCAGGAAGGCGGAGCCCGCGTAGGTGGGCAGGTCGGCGGCGTCGAAGAGGTCCTTGGCCGCGAAGGGCACGCCGCGCAGGGGCGCGGAGGACGAGACGGCGCCGGCGAGCTCGTCGGCGAGGCGGGCCTCGGGGGCGAGCCACGCGAGGGCGGCGCGTTGCTGGGCGACCGGCAGGGCGGCGACGCGGGCGTGGACGTGGCGGGCGGCGGCGGAGGGCGGGAGGGATTGCCAGTCGGCGAACGTCATGGGTGGTCAGAGCAGGCGCTCGAGGAGGGCGAGGAGTTTGCCGCCGTAGCGATTAAAGGTCTCCACCACCACGGCGCCCCAGAAGACGAAGTAGCCGACGGTGAAAGCGAACAGGCCGTAGCCGGCGAGGACGCCGGCGCCGTCGCGCTCCAGCACGCTGAAGGTCATGACGACGGCGACGAGGGCGGGCAGGGTGTTGGTAAACGGAGGCAGGGGCGGCAGCGGCAGCATGAGCAGCAGCGCGGAGAAGATGACGATGCCGGTGTGGAAACGGAGTTTCCAGGGCGCGTTCACGAGGATGCGGACGCGGTGGCTCAGACGGCGCTCGAGCCAGCCGACGAGTTTGCTGCTGGCCCCGAGCACGCGGGTGAAGAAGGAGCCGGGCAGGACGACGCGGCGGAGGCGGCCGGGCAGCCAAGGGGGCAGGCCGAAGAAATAACGGGTCGCGAGGATGAGGATGACGAGGCCGAAGGGGGTGGAGAGCCCGGGGATGCTGACGGGGGTGGAGAACGGGAGCGCGCAGATGACGATGAGCAGGGCGGAGGCGCGGGGGCCGAGGGCGTCGAGCACTTCGCCGAGGGAGGCGGGGCGTTCTTGGTAGCGTTCGGAGAGGGCGCGAAGTTCTTCGGAGAACTCGATGCCGGCGGCGGGTGCCGAGGGGTGCGGGTCGGACATGAAGGGTGCGGGCGGGCTCAGAGCACGACGAGATCGTCGCGGTGGATGACCTCGAGGTGTTTGCGGCCGGGGAAGAGCGGTTTGAGTTTCTCGCTGGGCAGGCCGGCGATGCGGGCGATGTCGGCGTCGCCAAAGGCGGTCTCGCCGCGGGCGAGCACGGTGTCGTCGGGCCCGAGGATATTGACGATGTCGCCGGGGGCGAAGCGGCCGCGCGAGCCGGTGACGCCGATGGCGAGGAGGCTGCGGCCCTGGTCGCGCAGGGCGGGCACGGCGTTGGCGTTGACGAGGATCTCGCCGGTGGGGCGCTGGTAGTGGGCGATCCAGCGTTTGCGGGATTCGAGGGGCACGCCGGCGGGAATGAAGGTGGTGCCCGGGTTGTCGCCGCGGAAGAGGCGGGCGAGGATGTCGGGCTCGGCGCCGCTGGCGATGGAGACGGCGCAGCCGGCGCGGAGGGCGACCTTGGCGGCGGAGATTTTGGAGATCATGCCGCCGGTGGCGGTGACGTCGGTGGTGCCGCCGGCCATGGCCTCGATCTCGGGCGTGATTTTTTCGACGACGGGGAGGATTTTGCCCGTGCCCTTCATGTCGATGAGGCCGGGGGCGGTGGAGAGGATGACGAGGTGCTGGGCGTCCACGAGTCCGGCGACGAGGGCGGAGAGGGTATCGTTGTCGCCGAACTTGATCTCGGCGGCGCTGACGGTGTCGTTTTCGTTGATCACGGGCACGACGCCGTAGTCGAGCAGCTCCTGGAGGCAGGCCTTGACCCCGAGGTGGCGGGCGCGAGAGCGGAGGTCCTCGTGGGTGAGCAGCACCTGCGCGACGGTGGCGCCGTGGGGATCGAAGGCGCGCTGCCAGGTCTGCATGAGCAGGGACTGGCCGATGGCGGCGCAGGCCTGTTTGCGGGCGATGGCGGAGGGTTTCTTTTTGAGGCCGAGCCGGCCCATGCCGAGGCCGACCGCGCCGGAGGAGACGACCACGACCTCGACGCCGGAGGCGCGCAGGCCGGAGATGCCGGCGGCGAGGGCGGCGATGCGCTCCGTATTCAGTTGTCCGATACCGGTGGTGAGCACCCCGGTGCCGAGCTTGACGACGATGCGGCGGGGCAGGTGGGCGGAGGAGGCGGCGGGCATGGGCGGGCGCGGGATCCGGGGAGGGGGCGGGGCGCGGCGGCCCCGCCGGACGGGTTGGAAATCAGCCGACGGTGAGCAGGTCTTTTTCCTTCGCGGCGAGGTGCTTGTTGATCTCCTCGATCGCCTTGTCGGTGGCGGTCTGGATATCTTTCTCGGCGCGCTTGTGCTCGTCCTCGGGGAGCTTGGCCTTCTTCACGGCCTCCATGACGTCGCGGCGGACGTTGCGCACGTGGACGCGGCCTTCCTCGGCGAGGCGCTGGGCGACTTTGACAAATTCCTGGCGGCGCTCGCGCGACATGTCGGCGAGGGGCACGCGGACGACGGTGCCGTCGACGGCGGGGTTGAAGCCGAGGTTGGCGAGCTGGATGCCCTTGGCGATGGCCTGGGTGAGGCTGCGGTCCCAGGGGGTGATCACGATCATGCGCGGGTCGGGCGTGCTGATGGCGGCGCAGTCCTTGATGCGGGACATGGCGCCGTAGGCCTCGACCTGGATGCCCTCGACCATGGAGGGGGAGGCTTTGCCGGTGTGGATGTTGGCGAATTCGTGGAGGGTGTGGTCCACGGATTTTTTCATGCGGGACTGGGCGTCGGCGAGGAAGGCGGAAGACATGGCGTGTCGGTGGGTGTGAAGAGAAAAAAGACTGAGCCGGCGACTATCCGGCGGGGCGGGCGGGTTTGTCGAGAGCGGGGTGCGGGCGCGGGGCCGGCTTAGCCGATGAGCTTGCTGAGGCGGGTGCGGTAGCGGGCGGAGAGGGCGATGTTGGCCTCCATGCCGCCGGGGATGTTCTGGCTGGTGACGAGGGGGAGTTCGTGGCCGTGGTCGCGCAGCCACTGGATGACATCGAGCATGAGCAGGTTCAGCAGGGTGCAGCCGATGAAGGTGGAGGTGGGGCCGGCGAAGCGGCCGGGCATGATCTCGGTGATGGCGTCGCCGGTGACGCCGAGGTTGTCCAGCACGTGGTCGGCGACGGCGTGGAGGTTGCGTCCGCCGGGGTGGACGGTGGCGGCGGTGGAGCTCATGGCGACGGAGGTGAGGCCGACGACGTGCACGCCCTTTTGCTTGGCATAGAGGGCGACCTCGATGGGCGAGGCGTTTTTGCCGGAGTTGGAGATGACGATGATGGTCTCGCCGGCGCGCAGGCCGTAGTGGTGATCGTGGCGCTGGGCGAGGCGGGTGCCGTAGCCGACGACGTTTTCCGAGAAGCCGTAGCCGGGATCGAACAGACCGGTGACGGGCATGAGGCCGCCGGCGCGGCCGATGATCTCGCGGGCGATCATCTCGGAGTGGCCGGAGCCAAAGGCGTGGAGCACGCCGCCGGCGGCAAGGGAGGCGGCGATCCGGGGCGCGATGGCGGCCAGCACGGGGGCGTTTACTTCGCGGGCGCGCGCGAGCATGGCGAGGGAATCGGCGTAGTAGGTGTCGGACAGGGTGGGCATAAAGAGGCGGTGCGTGGCGGGATGAATGCGTGAATGACGGGTGAAGGCCGGCGGATGACGACTGGAAAATGGGTCGGCAGGGGCGGGCATCGAGCCGGCGGCGGGCTGGTCAAAATTTCTTCGCCACGGGTGCGTTAAACGCGTAAACCTGCAGTCAACGTGGCCAACAAATTCTTGTCCCGCGCCGGGTTCCGCGAGGCGCGGTCCGTGGCAGAAAAACCTGCCGGCGACCGCGTGGACCGTCTCGTGGTCACGGCGACCTCGCTGGCCTCGTTGGGCGCGGCGGCGTATGCGGTGAGCGGACTCTGGAGAGGGCAGGGGAGCGGGGTGCAGATCGCGCCCGTGTCGGCCTTGAGCGTGGGTCTGTTGAACGCGGCGCTCTTGTGGTGGTTGTGGGGTGGCGCACGACCGGCGGCGCGCGCGGTGGCGCTCGGTATCGCTTTGGCGGCGGGAGCGGGCGCTTGTTTCTGGGGGCTGGCGGGGCGTGGGTTCACGCCCGAGATGATGCCGGCCACGGGGTTTTTGCTGATGGGATCGGCGCTCGCGCTGTCCGCCCGATGCGTGGCGTGGGGCGGGGGAGGCGAACGGTGGTTGCGGCGCGCGGGCGCGGCCTTGGCGGCGGGGCTGGCGCTCACGGCCTTGGTCACGGGGCTGGTGCGGCTGACCGGCGCGACGGAGCTGTTTCCGTTTTTTCAGCCTTTTTCCCGCGGTGGGTCGGCGCTGGCCCAATTTTGCCTGAACCTCGCCATTCTGGGCGCGCTGGGGCTGGGGTCGGGGGGCGCGCGGCGGTTTATGTTTATCACGCTGGCTGCGTTTGCAGGGGCGACCGGTCTGGCGGGTTGGGGCTATTTGCGGATTTCTTTGCAGGATGCGCGCACGCAGGCGGGCGTCACGCTGGCGGCGGTGGCGGATGCGAAGGCCGAGGCGCTGGCGCAGTGGCATGGCGAGCGGGTGAAGGATGTGTGGGCGTTGGCGCGA
>JALOTV010000119.1 GCA_025457685.1 Opitutaceae bacterium | reverse complement strand
GCCCGCTCCGGTCTTTTCGATCCTTATTATCCCGGCCGTCTCTGGCGCGCCTACCGCGACGGCTCCGATGATCGCGCCTGGTCCCGCGTCTGGTCGCTCGCGGTCTTGATCCACTACGCAAACCGCCACGCCCGGCCTTTGAATTAGCTTCAATCCCCTCCCGGCCCTTATACAGCTAGTCGCCCTCCTTTTCGCCGTCTCCGCCCCGCCCCATGAAAGTCGTCCTGCTCGCGCCAGAATTCGCCGCCTCCGACGGTGGCATTCAGCGCATCCTGCGACTTTATCTGTCCGCTCTGGCGGAGGACCCCGCCCACACCTCCGTCAGTCTGGTCGCGCTCAATGATCGCCCCGCCGATCTAGCCGGCTTGGCGCTCACCGCTGCTACCACCTTGCGTGGCAAACCGCTCTCGGTCTTCGGTGCCGCCGGTTCGAAGCTCGCCTTCACCCGCGCCGCGTGGGCCGCCGGCTCGGGTGCCTCCCGCATCGTGTGCGGTCATGTCGCCCAACTGCCCGTCGCCGCGCTCGCGCTGCGCCCGGGGGCCCGGCTCGCGTTTGTCGCCCACGGCATCGAGGTCTGGCCGCCCCTGCCCGCCGCCCTGCGTCTCGCCCTCGCGCGCGTGGACCGGGTGTTTTGCGTCTCGCGCTACACGCACGATCGCCTCGCGGCCAATCACTCCGGCCTGCGCAAGGCACTGCGCATCGTGCCCAACGCGCTCGATCCCGCCCTGCTCGAAGGGCCGCCGCCCTGGGTTTTGCCCATAAACCAGCCGCCCACCATTCTGTGTGTGGGACGTCTCTGCGCGGCCGACGCCTACAAGGGCTACGACCTGCTGCTGCGCGCCTTTGCCCGCATGCCTCGTTCGGAGCTGACGCACCGCGCCGAGCCGCGCCTCCACTTCGTCGGCGAGGGCGACGACCTGCCTCGGCTGCGAGCCTTGGCCGCCGAACTCAAGGTCGCCGAACGCGTCGAGTTCAAGGGCCGGCTGTCCGACGCCGCCCTGCGCGAGGCATTCGCCGCCTGCTCGTGTTTCGCGCTGCCCAGCACCGGCGAGGGCTTCGGTCTGGTTTACCTCGAGGCGATGGCCGCCGGTCGCCCTTGCGTCGGGGTGCGCGCCACCGCCGTTCCGGAATTGATCACGCCGGAGGTCGGACTGCTCGCGCCGCCCGAGGATCCCGACGCGCTTGCCGGGGCCTTGGCGGATTGTCTCTCGCGCTTCTGGCATCCCGCCAAACTCCGCGAATACGCCCTCGGTTTCAGTTACGCCCACCTCGTGAAGGCGCTGCAGGGCGCGTGGCGGTGATTTGGCTTGGAGTGAGGCCCGTGCGGGCGATAGGTAACGGACCGATCAGCCCGCCCCGCGCAGGCAACCAGCACGTGCTCGTAGCTCAGTTGGATAGAGCAGCCGCCTTCTAAGCGGCCGGTCGTGGGTTCGACTCCCGCCGAGCACGCCATTTTCCCCGTGGCCCGCGTCGCACCGAGACGACTTGGCAAAAAAAGACGCAGCGGCTCTTGATTTATTAGGCTCCTAATCATTAGCTGCCTGATTATAAGTTCGGTAACGATTCTCCATGCCGCACCTGTTGCTCAAAGATCTGCCTCGCTACGAGTGTCTCCTCGAATGCGCGCAACGCTTTCCCCAGCTCGATCCTTCGGCCTGCGAGGTTTTTCTGCACCTGCTGCGCGCCGGCGACGAGGGCTTCCGGGTGATCGACGCCCATTTTCAGGCCCACAATGTCAGCCAGGGGCGTTTCACCGTGCTCATGCTCCTGTTCGAGAAAAACGGCGGTGAGCCGCACGTCCTCACTCCCGCCCAGCTCGCCGAGCAGGCCGGTGTCTCGCGCGCCACCATGACCGGGCTTATCGACACCTTGGAGCGCGATGGCATGGTCACCCGCACCCCATCGCCCGCCGACCGCCGCATGCTTTCCGTCACGCTTACCCCGCGCGGGCAGACGTTTCTTGAGAGCATGTTGCCCGAACACTTCCGCCGCATCGGCGTGCTGCTCGATTCCCTAAACGAATCCGAGCGCCGCACCCTCGTGCGCCTCCTGGGCAAGATCGCCAATCGCGCCGCCGAGGCGTTTCCGACCGCCGCGCCCGGCCAGGCCTGATCCCTTCTCCCCCTTCTCAAAACATTCGTTATGTTCAAAAAACTCAGCCTTACCGGCCTCATCCTCCTCGCCGTGCTCGGCCCCATCGTGGGCATCAAGGTCCTGCAAATCGGTTCGCTCATCGCCATGGGCAAAGAGCAGCAAGCCGCCGGCATGCCGCCCACGCCCGTCGCCACCTACGTCGCCAATGAGCAGAACTGGGAGGAGATCATCCAGACCGTCGGCTCTCTTCAGGCCGTGCAGGGCGTGACGCTCTCCGCCGAATTGGGCGGCACCGTGGTCGAGATCGCGGTGGAGAACGGCGCGGCCGTCGCGAAGGACGCCTTGCTGGTCCGTCTCGATACCTCCGTGGAAGAGGCTCAACTCGCCGCGTCCGAGGCCAACCTCACCCTCGCCCGCCTCCAGCTGGACCGCTCCCGCTCGCTGCTCGGCCAAAACACCATCTCTCGCGCCGAATTCGACGCCGCCGAGGCCACCGCCAAAGCCGCCGAGGCCGAGGTCGCGCACATCCGCGCCCAGATCGCCCGCAAAACCATCCGCGCTCCGTTCGCCGGTCGCGTGGGCATTCGCATGATCAACCTTGGCCAGACCATCTCGCCGGGCGCGCAACTCCTCCCGCTCCAGTCCCTCGATCCCATCTTCATCGACTTCACCGTTCCCCAGCAGCGCATCGCCTCTCTCGCCGTCGGCCAGTCCCTGCGCGTCAAGGTGGATGGTCTCGACGCGCCGTTCGAGGGCAAGGTCACCGCGATCAATCCCGAGGTGGATGCCCTCACCCGCAACGTCCGCGTGCAGGGCACCCTGGCCAACGCCGACGAGAAGCTGCGCCCGGGCATGTTCGCCGAGGTCACGCTCGTGCAAGCCAGCGTGCGCAAGGTCGTCGCCGTGCCCGCGACCGCCGTCATGCACGCCCCTTTCGGCGACTCGGTTTATGTCGTCGAGGAGCAGGAGGGGCGCCTCGTCGCCCGCCAGCAATTCGTCCGCCTAGGCGATGCCCGCGGCGACTTCATCGCGATCGTCGACGGCATTTCCGCCGGCGCGCGCGTCGTCAGCGCCGGCGCCTTCAAGCTGCGCAACAACTCCCCCGTCGTGATCGACGACACCATGCAGCCGGAGGCCAAGTTGGCCCCCTCGCCGCGCAACACCTAAGCTCCCAGGTCCGCGCGTCGCTCCGCCGCCGCCCGCCTCCTCCGCATGAAATTCACCGACATTTTTGTCCGCCGTCCCGTGTTGGCCATCGTGGTCAACCTGATCATCATCATCGGCGGCCTACAGGCGATCAACTCGCTCACCGTCCGCCAGTATCCGCGCCTCGAGCGCGCCACCATCACGGTGCGCACCGCCTACATCGGCGCCGACGCCGAGCTCGTGCGCGGCTTCATCACCACCCCGCTGGAGCGCGTCATCGCGGCCGCCGACGGCATCGACTACATCGAGTCCTCCTCGGCCCAGGGGCTCTCGACCATCAACGTCATCCTGCGGCTCAACCACGATGCCACCAAGGCCCTTGCCGAGATCGGCTCCAAGGTCGATCAGGTCCGCGGCGATCTGCCGCCGGAATCCGAGGTGCCCATCATCAACATCGAGCCCGCCGACGCGCAGATCGCCGCGATGTATCTGAGCTTCGGCTCCAGCATTCTCGCGGAGAATCAGGTCAACGATTACCTCATTCGCGTCGTCCAGCCGCGCCTCTCCTCGCTCCCCGGCGTGCAGCGCGCCGACATCCTCGGCGGGCAGACTTTTGCCATTCGCGCCTGGCTCAAGCCCGACCGCCTCGCCGCCCACGGCCTCTCCCCCGCCCAGGTTCGCGACAGCCTCGCCCAGAACAACTACCTCTCCGCCGTCGGTGCCACCAAGGGCGGCCTCGTGCAGCTCAATCTCACCGCCAACACCGACCTCCAGTCGGTCGAGGAATTCAAGAACCTTCCCGTCTATCAATCGGGCGACACCATCGTGCGTCTCTCCGACGTCGCCGACGTCGTGCTCGGCGCCGAAAACTACGAGGAGGACGTGCGTTTCTCGGGCGACAAGGCCGTGTTCATGGGCGTCTGGGTCATGCCAAATGCCAACTCCCTCGAGGTCATCGCCGGCGTGCGCGAGGTCATCGATAACCTTCAGCGCGATCTGCCCAGCGGCATGCAGGCCCGCGTCGCCTACGACTCCACCACCTACATCCAGAGCGCCATCGACGAGGTCGGCAAAACCCTCACCGAGACGGTGCTCATCGTCGGCATTGTGATCTTCCTTTTCCTCGGCTCCGTGCGCTCCGCCATCGTGCCGCTCATCGCGATCCCGGTTTCGCTGATCGGCGCCGTGTTCCTCATGCAGGCGTTGGGTTTCTCCCTCAACTTGCTCACCCTGCTCGCCATCGTGTTGTCGGTGGGTCTCGTGGTGGACGACGCCATCGTCGTGGTGGAAAACATCGAGCGCCACCTGCGCGAGGGACGCAGCCCGCTCGACGCCGCCATCATCGGCGCGCGCGAGTTGGTCGGTCCGGTTATCGCCATGACCATCACGCTGGTCGCGGTGTATGCCCCGATCGGTTTCCAAGGTGGCCTCACCGGCGCGTTGTTCCGCGAGTTTGCCTTCACCCTCGCCGGCGCCGTCGCCATCTCGGGCATCGTCGCGCTCACCCTCTCGCCCATGCTCGGCTCGCGCCTGCTCCACAAGGGCGACGACGAGAAGGGCTTCGCCGGCTGGGTCACCCACCGCTTCGAGGCCCTGCGCGATCGCTACGCCGTCTGGCTGGATGGCACGCTTTCCGCCCGCCCCTACGTTTACACCATCTGGATCGCGCTCTCCCTTTTCTGCGTGCCGATGTATCTGTTCTCCCCGCCGGAACTCGCTCCGAAGGAAGATCAGGGCGTCGTCTTCGGCATCGTGGTGCCTCCGCCCAACGCCACCCTCGAGCAGGCCACCTACTTCTCCCAAAAGGCCACCGAGGTCTTCATGAACGTGCCCGAGCGCGCGCACGTTTTCCAAATCACGGGTCCCGGCTTCGGCTTCGGCGGCATGCTTGCCAAGCCCTGGGATGAGCGCGAACGCACCATCTTCGAGATCGAGCCCGAGGTCACCGCCGGCCTCGGCGCGATCACCGGCATCATGCATCCCGCCTTCCTGCCCGATCCGCTACCCAGCGCCGGCCAGCTCCCCGTGGAGTTTGTCATTGCGGGCACCCAGGATCACCAGGAACTGCTGCGTCTCGCGCAGGAGGTCATGGCCGAGGCGATGAAGAGCGGTCAGTTCGCGTTCATGGACAGCGACGTGAAATTCGACCAAGCCAAGGCCGAGATCGTCATTGATCGCGACAAGGCCGCCGCTCTGGGCATCAGCCTGCGCGACGTCGGAGCCGACCTCGGTGCCGCCCTCGGCGGTGGTTTTGTCAACCGCTTCAACATCGACGGCCGCAGCTACAAGGTCATCCCCCAGATCGAGCGCGCCGGTCGCCTCAATCCCGAGCAGCTCGACCAGATCCATGTGCGCGGTCCCGAGGGCAAACTCGTGCCGCTCTCGACCTTCGCCCGCATCGAGCGCCAGGTCGAGGCGCGCACCTTGAATCGCTTCAACCAGCTAAACTCGGTCAAGATCTCCGGCGTCGCGCCCCAGTCGCTCGACGCGGGCCTGAAGGCGCTCGAGGAGGCCGCCGCCAAGATCCTGCCGCCCGGCATGCGCATCGACTACGGCGGCCAGTCGCGCCAGCTGCGCGAGGAGGCGGGCAAATTCCTCCCGGCCATGAGCCTAGCCCTCATCCTGATCTTCCTCGTGCTCGCCGCGCAGTTTAACTCCTTCCGCGATCCGCTCATCATCCTGCTCGGCTCCGTGCCGCTCGCCATGTTCGGCGCGCTGATCTTCACCGTGCTCAAGGCCGCCGGCCCCCCGGGCTGGAGCTTCCCTTTCACCGAGGGCTGGACCACCACGCTCAACATCTACTCGCAGGTCGGCCTCGTGACCCTCGTCGGTCTGGTCGCCAAGAACGGCATCCTGATCGTGGAGTTCGCCAACGTCCTACAGGAACAGGGTAAAACCAAACTAGCCGCCGTGCGCGAATCCGCCCTCACGCGTCTACGCCCCGTGCTCATGACCTCCGTCGCCACCGTCGCGGGCCATTTCCCGCTCACCCTAGTCAGCGGCCCCGGCGCCGAAGCCCGCAACTCCATCGGCCTCGTGTTGGTCGGCGGCATGGCCATCGGCACCGTGTTCACCCTCTTCGTCGTCCCGTCGCTCTACATGCTCATCGCGAAGGACCACTCGAAGGACGCCCTGCCCAAGGAAGATCCGCTCGCCTCGTCGTCTCCCGCCGAGGCCCCCGCCACCCACGCGTGACCCTGCGCATACCCGCCATCACGCGCCACCCGCCAACTCATCCCATTCACATGTCACGCTACACGCTCCTCGCCGCCTCCGCCCTCGCCCTTGGCGCCGCCGCCGCGCGCGCCGAGAACGCCGCCCCAGCCACGGAGGCCGTCCCGCCCGCCTCGAACGCCCCCGCGCCCTACGCGGAGGATTTCCCCGTGCCGGATCAACTCACCCTCGACCAGGCCCTGCGCTACGCGGTGCGACACAACTTCGCCATTCGCCAGGCCCGCGAGCGCCTGCGCGAGCAGGAGGGGCTCATCGTCGAGGTGCGCGCCCAGGCCCTGCCCAACGTCTCCATCGACGGCAACTACAGCCGAAGCGACAAGGCGCTGCTCGAGGGCGACGCCAACTACCAGAACTGGGCCGTCGGCATCCACGTGCGCCAGATCCTCTACTCCGGCGGCGGAGTCAGCGCCGCGCTCGACGCCGCCCGCACCACCCGGCTCGCCGCCGAGCTCGACATCCAGGCCGTCGTCAACGAAGTGCTGCTCCAGGTCCGCACCCGCTACGCCGACGTGCTTCTCAACCGCGAGCGCATCGAGGTTCAGGAGAAGAGCGTGGCCCTGCTCCAGGAGCAGCTGCAGAACGTGAAAAACCGCTTCGATGCCGGCAGCGTGTCCCAGTTCGAGGTGCTGACCGCCGAGGTCGCGCTCGCCAACGCCCAGCCCGCGCTCATCAGCGCCCGCAACGCCTTCCGCATCGCGGTGGACGAGTTGCGCGCCGTGCTCGGCTACCGCGCCAGCTTCGCCGACACCCAGAAGATCCCCACCTTCTCCGGCGAACTGGAGTTCACGCCCGCCGATTATGATCTCGAGGCGTCGCTCGCCGCCGCCCGCGCCAAACGCCCCGAGCTGCGCCGGCTCGAGCAGATCGAAAAGGCCCGCGAATCCGGCGTCACCGTCGCGCGCTCCGACTTCCTGCCCGAGCTGTATCTGACCGGTGGATACGAGGGGCGCAAATCGCGCTTTTCCAACTCCGTCTCCGATTCCCTCGATGGCTGGGTCGCCGGTGTCGAGGCCAGCTGGGCCATCTTCGACGGCGCCCGCACCCGCGGTCGCGTTTCCCAGGCCCGCGCCCAGCTCGCCCAGGCTCGCCTCTCCCTCGGCGAGCAGACGCTTGCGGTCGAGGTCGAGGTGCGCCGCGCCTTGTCTTCTCTCCAGGAGGCCGCCGAGCTCGCCCAGGCCGCCGGCAAGGTCGTCGAACAGGCCGAGGAGGCGCTGCGCCTCGCCGACGTGCGCTACCGCAACGGCGCCGCCACCCAGCTCGATGTTCTCCAAGCTCGACAGGCGCTCACCGAAGCCAGTCTGAATCGCCTCGAGGCCAACTACCGCCACACCGTCGCCCTAGCGACCCTCCGCAAGGCCATCGCGGAGGCCGATACGTTCGCCTCGTCCTAAGGCCCGGCGAGGTTCAGTGTCCCTCTCGATGCTCGTCCCCGCCAGCGTCCAGGTCGTCATCCCCGCCCTAAACGAGGAGGCGACCATCGCGGCGGTGGTGACGGGGCTGCGTTCGCTCGGAGTCGAGCGTGTGCGGGTGGTGGACAACGGCTCCACCGACGACACCCCCGCCCGCGCTCGAGCCGCCGGGGCCGAGGTTATTTCCGAGCCAAAGCGCGGCTACGGTCAGGCCTGCTGGACCGGCACCCGCCAGCTGGACACGGAGGTGGAGTGGATCCTGTTTTGCGATGCCGATGGCAGCGACGAATTGGCCGACCTGCCACGCCTGTTCGCCGAGGCCGCCGCCGGTGCCGACCTGGTGCTCGGCGATCGCCGCGCCCGTCCCGATGCCCGGGCGGTGATGACGCCCGTGCAAAACTTTGGGAACGCCCTCTCCGTTTCCCTCATCCGCCTCGGCTGGGGACATCGTTACCATGACCTCGGACCCCTGCGTCTGATCCGACGTTCACTTTATGAACGCATCGGCATGCGCGACCGTGGATTTGGATGGACGATCGAGATGCAGGTGCGCGCCGTGGAGCTGGGCGCACGCATCGTCGAACTACCTGTCGCCTACCATCCGCGCAAGGGCGGGCGTTCCAAGATTTCCGGAACGATCAAGGGCAGCGTGCAGGCTGGCACCATCATCCTCTCCACCCTGGCCCTGCTCTCCTGGCGTCGCGTTCCCCGCCGCCCTCAAGATTTCGGGCGCGTTGGTTTTGCTCGGCGCCCTGCTGTGGTCTCCGCACGGCAGCGCCACCGCCGCCGATGTTCCCTGGTTTTTCTCTGCCGCCGCCTTGGCCGGGATCGGCTACCTGCTGACGTGGCAAGTGGCCCGTCGTAGCGATTGCGATATCGTGCCGGCATGGTGGCTGTGGGGTGTGGCGATTTTCGCCCGGCTGCTTCTCCTCCCGATGGAGCCCGGTGACGATGTCTGGCGCTACCTGTGGGAAGGCCGCGTGCAACTCGCCGGCTACTCACCGTTTCAGCACGCCCCTCTGTCTCCTGAGCTCGCCGGACTCTGCACCGACTGGTGGGGCCTCATCAACCACCCCGACAAAACCGCGATCTATCCGCCCCTGCTGCAACTGGGCTTTCGCGGCTTGGCGGCCGTCTTTGGCGATGCGGTCTGGTTGTGGAAACTGGTTTTCGTCTCGGCCGAACTCGCCGCGATCGCGCTGGTGGCCGGTCGTGTGGGGCCTGCGCGCGCCCTGCTCTTCGCCTGGAATCCCCTTGTGCTCTATGTCACCGCCGGCGGGGCGCACTTCGAGAGTCTGCTCGTCCTCGCCCTCGTGCTCGCCTGGCGCGCGTGGGAAGTCGGGGCCATGCGGCGCGCCGCCCTGGCCATCGGCGTGAGCGTGGGCATCAAGTGGGTCACCGCGCCGCTGCTTGGTTGGCTCGCGTGGCGGGCCCGCGCCCGGCCGATTCACGCGCTGGGCCTGCTCGCCCTCGGTGCCCTGCCCCTAGCGGCGGCCACCCTGTGGTTTCGGATCGAACACGGCCCGTTTGGCTCGCTCTGGCCGCGCGATTTCGTGGCCGCCGCGCGCGGCATGGATTTTCTGCCCTGGCTGGTCGATCTCGTGCGCCAACCGGAAACCGTATCCAACCACTGG
>JALOTV010000118.1 GCA_025457685.1 Opitutaceae bacterium | reverse complement strand
GTGATTTCCCGCGACCTTCTCGCGTTTTTCATCAAGTGTCCGCGCGCATCCCATTCCCATGCCCGGCCGACCCAACTACAGCGCCCCCGCCCTCGAGAAGGGCCTTGATATCCTCGAATACCTCGCCGTTCAGCGCGTAAGTCGCACCCAGCAGGAAATCGCCACGGCCCTGGACCGCTCGCCCAACGAAATCTACCGCATGCTGGTTTGCCTCATCGAGCGCGGCTACATCTCGCGCGAAGACGAGGCCGGCGGGTTTCGCGCCACCTTGAAACTTTTCCTGCTCGGTCACCAAACCGATACCGTCGCCCGTTTGCGCGCCGCCTCCATTTATCCGATGGAGGCGCTGGCCGACACCATAGGGCAGGCCTGCCATCTCAGCATACGCCATGGCGCATCCATACTTCACCTCGTCGAGCGCATGCCGCCCCGGCATATCTGCGTGGCTGTCGGCGAGGGCTCGCTCCTTCCGCTCGTCGGCTCCAGCTCAGGCAAGGTTCTGCTTAGCCGCATGTCCTCCGAAGCGGCCAAACGCTATCTCAACGGCGACCCCGTGTTCACCGCGCTCTCGGCCAGACGCCGTTCCGCTTTCCTGCACGAAATCGAGCTCATCCGCGCCCAAGGGCACCTGGCCGCCCCGAGCGAGATCACCCCGCATGTCCAGGACATCGCCGTGCCCGTGGGAGCGCCCGACACCGATACTTCCGCCGTGCTCGCCGTCGCCCAGATCCTCGATCCAGCCTCCGCCGCCTTCGCCGCCAACCTGAAGGCAGTGTTGGCCGCCGCCGCGCAAATAAACCGCAACCTGGGTATCTCGGTCTGATCCCTCGCCTCCCTCCGGCCAGCCCTCGGTCACAGCCTCCGGAGGCAGTTTTTTTAGTGTCCGCTTGTATTCATAAATGAATTATTACTTCTTTAGTGAATGCTTGCAAACCCGCGCCCAGGTTCCGCCTCGGTTTTCTCCCTGCACCGGGAGGTCGCCCTCATCACCGGCGGGGGCACGGGCATAGGACTGGGCATCGCCCGTTGTTTCGTCGCCGCAGGCGCACGGGTGGTTCTGGTGGGACGGCGCGAGCCCGAGCTCGCCGCATCCTGCGCCGACCTCGGGCCCCTTGCGACCTATGTCGTGCAAGATATCACCGCCACCGAGGCCGCCCCGGAGTTGGTGCGTCGCGCATCCTCGGTCGCCGCGGGCCCCGTCACCATTTTGGTCAACAACGCCGGTCAGCACCTCAAGAAATCCGCCGCCGACACCACCACGGAAGATTTTCAGGCCATTCTTTCGACCCATGTCCTCGCCGCCCACGCCCTTACCCGCGCGGTGTTGCCCGGCATGATCGAACGCGGCGCGGGCAACATCCTCTTCACCTCCTCCATGGCCGCCTTCATGGGCGTTCCGCTTGTCTCCGCTTACGCCGCCGCCAAGTCCGCCTACTTCGGCCTGGTTCGCACCTTGTCGGCCGAGGTCGCGTGCCGAGGCGTGCGCGTCAACGCCATCGCCCCCGGCTGGATAGATTCAGACATGACCCGCCGGGCCCTGGACTCCGACCCTGTGCGCAAAAACAAGGTCCTCGGTCGCACTCCCATGGGGCGCATGGGCCTGCCGGAGGACATCGGCAACGCCTCCGTGTATCTTTGCTCCCCCGCCGCCGCCTTCGTCACCGGCGTCGTGCTGCCCGTCGATGGCGGCGCGAGCATAGGGTTCTGAAGCCCCGTTCATCCCTTTTCATGGACTGCTTTCGCATCACGTCACCGGGTAACTTTGCCTTCGGCGAACTTCCCGCCCCATCCCCCGCCCGCGGAGAGGTTCTGCTGCGCCTGCGCCGCCTCGGCTATTGCGGCTCGGATCTCTCCACTTTTCGCGGAGGCAACCCGCTCGTCTCCTACCCGCGCATCCCCGGACACGAAATCGCCGCCGAGATAGCCGACGTGGGCCCGGGGGTGCCCGCGCATCTACACGCCGGCCTCGCCGTCACCGTCGTGCCCTACACCTCCTGCGGACGCTGCACCGCCTGCCGCGCCGGTCGCCTCTGCCGCCATAACCAGACCCTCGGCGTGCAACGCGACGGCGCCTGCGCGGACTTCATCGCCGTGCCTTGGGAGACCGTCCTGCCCGCGCCCGGCCTTTCCCTCAATGCCCTCGCCCTCGTCGAGCCGCTCTCCGTCGGCTTTCACGCCGTGGAGCGCGGGCGCGTCGCGACGGCCGATACCGTCGCCGTGCTCGGCGCGGGCATGATCGGGCTCGGCGCCATCGCCGGTGCGGCCCAGACCGGCGCCCGCGTCATCGCCGTGGATATCGACGACGCCAAACTCGCCCTCGCCCGCCGCGCCGGCGCCGCCGAAACGATTCACTCCCGCAAGGAATCACTCCACGACCGCCTCCAGTCTCTCACCAACGGCGACGGTCCCTCCGTGGTCATAGAGGCCGTCGGCTCCCCCGAGACGTTTCGCGCCGCCGTGGACGAGGTCTGCTTCGCGGGCCGTGTAGTTTATATCGGATACGCTCGGACGCCCGTTTCCTACGACACGAAGTATTTTGTCATGAAGGAACTCGATATCCTCGGCTCCCGCGGCGCCCTGCGCCCGAACTTCGAGGCCGTCATCCGTCTGCTTCAATCCGGGACCTACCCCATCGCGGAAACCATCACGCGCACCGTCCCCCTCGCCGAGGCCGGCGAGGCTCTGCGCGCCTGGGATGCCAATCCCTCCGCCTACACCAAAATCCACATCGCCTTCGACTAAAACCCCGCCGCCAAGGCCCCACCCACCGTCCGCCCTTGGACATGGGTCACTGGACATTGGTCATTCTCCGCCCGCCATGCCCCGCATCCAATCCATCGATTTCTTCCGCGCCGTCTCACCCGTCTCGCGCCCCATCGCCGACAGCACCCACTCCATCGACGAGATCGCCTTCGTCGTCACCCGCATCACCCTCGACAACGGCGTGGTCGGCGAGGCCTACCTGCTATCCTTCCACTACTCGCCCCAAGCCATCGCCGGCGCGCTCCGCGACATCCGCCCCCTCGCCCTGGGCTGGGAGGTCTCCGAGACCGGCCGCTTCATCGCCGAATACGAGAAGGAGTCCGAATACTTCGGCCGCGCCGGCATCCACCGCTGGGCGCTCGGATCCATTAACATCGCCATGTGGGACGCCTGGGCCCGCACCCTCGGCCAACCCGTCTGGCGTCTCTTCGGCGCTTACCGGGACCGCGTCCCGCTCTACGGCAGCGGCGGCTGGATTTCCTACTCCACCGACGAACTGCTCGACGAGGTCACCCGCTACGTGAAGCGCGGTTTCCGCGCCGTGAAAATCAAGGTCGGCTCCCCCGAGCTCGATCGCGATATCGAGCGCCTCCACCGCGTGCGCGAGGCCGTCGGCCCGAAAGTGAACATCATGATGGACGCCAACCAGGGCATGAACGTCCCCTCCGCCATCGCCCTCTGCCAGGCCGTGCGCCCGCTGCGTATCACCTGGTTCGAGGAACCCGTCCCGAACACCGACTTCGACGGCTACGCCCAGCTCCGCCGCCAGGCCGGCATCTCCCTCGCCATGGGCGAGCGCGAATTCGACGGCACCGCCCTGCGCGAACTCATCCGCCGCGACGCCCTCGACCTCTGGCAGCCCGATATCCTCCGCCTCGGGAGCGTCGAGGCCTGGCGCTCCACCGCCTTCCTCGCCAACGAAAACAAGATCCCCGTCCTCCCCCACTACTACAAGGAATACGACGTCCCCTTGCTCATGACCGTGCCCCAGTCCTTCGGCTCCGAATCCTTCGACTGGGTCGACGGTCTCATCGACCAGCCCATCCGCATGCAGGACGGCTTCGCTTATCCCCACCACACGCCCGGCTGGGGCTTCCGCTTCAAGGACTCCGCCCTCTCGGCGCTCTGACCCGTCTTCGCTCCCCGTCGTTTTTTCCGCTCCGGAAGCCGTCTTCATAAGAAAACACTTGTTTTGCTTATGAATTATACTACCGGTTTCCGCAGCTCGTTACCGCCACCCACACGTCCGCTTGGAAACGTGAATCCCTGAATCGCCTTCGGCCGAAATTGTCCGTCCAAGCGTTCCTTCGCTACCAGCAGTCGCAGCTCCACCCCTTTAGCCTGACGAAAAGCCCTTTTTTTTGCCCATTTAATTTAATGTTAAACTAAATTGGCACAGGTCCCCGCCGACGACCACCACGAGCCTGACCGCAGGACGAAACTCGCCTCTCCCGCCCAAGGCACGGCCTCCGAAATTCCCCGTCCATTTCGCCAGTCAACCCGCCCCCCCGAATATGAACCCCCAAAACCTCCGCCCCCATCAGCCGGGTAAATCCGCGCTCGCACTCCTCTCCGCGTTCATCGCCTTGTCGTCCGGCACCGCCTCGGCCGCGATTTACCAATGGAGGGGCTCCGTCGACTCCGCCTGGAGCAACGCCTCCAACTGGGACTCCGTGGGCGTGGCCCAGACCGGCGGCACGTTCGGCCACCGGCTCAACATCAACAACGGCGCCGCCAACGAGGCCGTCTACACCGCCGCGCTCGGCACCACGGTCTACACCGTGTCGGGCAATCGCGGCCTCGTGATCGGCAGCGGCAATTTGGGCAACGGCACCTTCCGCATCACCGGCGGCAAATTCTCCACCGTGGGTGCCGGAGCCAACGACGCGATCGGCAACGGCACCAACACCGCCACGCTCATCGTCGACGGGGGCGAATACGAGACCGGCCGCACCTTGGATCTCGGTCTCACCTACGGCTCGACCTCCACCCTCACGGTGAACAATGGCACGGCCACCGTTCCCGACATCTCCACCAACAACGCCATCGGAAACATCAATCTGAACGGAGGCACCCTCGCCATGAACCGCTTTGTTCATGTCGGCGGGGGCAACACCTTCCTCAATTTCAACGGCGGCACCCTCAGGGCCCGCATGTCCACCACCGCCTTCTACCCGGTGCCTGCCTTTGGTGCCTCTTTCGCCGTCGTCAAAGCCGGCGGCGCCGTGATCGATACCAACGGGTTCGACATCACCCTCGCGCGTCCCCTTGAAGAGGACCCGACCTCCACCGGGGGCGGACTCACGAAAACCGGCGCGGGCACCCTCACCCTCGGTGCCCCCAGCACCGTCACCGGCCCCGTCACCATCAACGGCGGCGGACTCGGCGTGACCGCCAGCGCCGGCGCCTGGCGCCCCGCCTCGCTCACCCACTCCGGCACCGCGCTCAACCTCAACCTTGGCGTCTACGCCCCCACAAACGAGGCCGTCATCGACGTGCCTGTCCTCACCCTTAACAGCACCGACATCACGCTGAACATCTCGGGATCCAGCATCCCCGTTTCCAGCGAGATCAAGATCCTCGACTACGGCACGAAATCGGGCACCGGCTCCCTTAAACTGAACACCGCCACCCTCCCGGCCAACATGGTGGCCACCCTCGAGGAAAACACCGTCGACGGTTACTATTACCTCAACGTCACCTCGCCCTCCGCCACCACCTTCACCTGGTCGGGCGCGACTGCCACCCCGGGCTCGGGCCAGTGGGATGCGTCCAGTCTTAACTGGAACGCCGCCTCCTCCGCCTATGCCCCTCCCGCTCTGGTCAACTTCCCCAACATCACCGGTGGCGGCACCGTCGAGATCGTCTCCGACGCGGCTCCCGTCTCCATCGGCATTGATAACGCCGCCGGCAACCCCTACACCTTCTCCGGCTCTGGCAAGATTACCGGCGCCACCGGCATCGTGAAAAACGGAACAGGCATCGCGATCTTCGACGGTGCCGCCCATACCTTCGGCGGCCCCCTCGCCATCAACTCCGGCGCCGTGATCAAACGAAAGGCCGACGACACCACCGGCGGCATCACCGTCGCCAGCGACAACGTCACCTTCGTCCTCGACGGCGGTATCTCCGATGGCGCCGGGCAGACTCTCACCGTCAGCGGCCGCGGCTCGACCACCAGCGGCTACTTCTTCACCGGCTCGGCCGTCCAACGCGGCGCCCTCCAGTCGCACAACGGAGCCAACACCTGGCAGGGAGACATCGTGCTCGCGTTGAATGATTTCAACAGTCCCAACCGCATCGGCGTCCAGAACGGCGCCTCGCTCACCCTCACCGGCGGCATCTCGGAGAGCGTCGCCGGAGCCAGCGTGGTGTTCCGCGGCGGAGCGGTCGGCGATAACATCACCCTCGCTGGCCCCACTCCCTACACCTACACCGGCCGCAGCCTGATTTTCACCAACGGTGGCTCGGTCATCCTTGGCGCAAACAACAAGCTCCCGATCGCCTCCGCCGCAGTCCTGGATTCCGGCGGCGCCACCATCTTCGACCTCAACGGCTACAACCAGCAAGTCGCCAGCCTCGGCGGCAGCGCCTCCGGAGATGCGGCCAGGATCCTGAACAACAACGCGTCCACGCCTTCCACGCTCACCGTCTCGCCTGCGGCCGGGACCACCGGCTTTTATCAAGGTCGCCTTGCCGACGGCGCCGGCGTCCTGTCCCTCGTGATGTCCGGCCCAGGCACCCAGATCCTTGTCGCCAACCAGTCCTACACGGGATCCACCACCATCAACGGCGGCACCCTTCAGCTCGGCGACGGCAACACCACCGGCACCCTTCTCCCCGCCAGCCAGATCATCACCCACGGCACCCTCGCCATCAACCGCAACAACACCGCCACCCAGGGCAACGACTTCGCCAACGGCATCTCCGGCTCCGGTCGTTTGCTCAAGTCCGGCGCGGGCACCGTGGTGCTGACTTCCGCCAACACCTACGCCGGCGCCACCGTCGTCACCGCCGGCACGCTCGCGCTCACCGGCGAGGGCACGGTCGGCTCCGGCCAGGTCTCCCTCGCAAGCGGCTCCACCTTCGACGTCACCGCCGCCACCCCCGCCATCGTGGTTCTCCCCGGCGGCCTCGCCGGCTCCGGCACCGTCACCGCCACGTCCAAGACCCTGTCCATCGGGGGCTCTTTCGCCCCCGTGGCCCTCGCGGTCTCCGGCAACGTTTCACTCGCCCCCGGCGCCAGCACCACCCTCGTGGCCGGCGCTTCTCCCGCCGCGACCAGCACGACCACCGTCAGCCTAGGCTCCTTGGTCAACAACGGCGCCCTCTCGATCGTCGCCGCCTCCGGGTTCACCTTCGCCTCCGGGGATGACTTCACGTTCTTCTCCGCCTCCGGCGGCATCACCGCCGGCTTTACCTCCGTCTCGGTGGGGACGCTCGCGCTCAGCGCCGAATCTCCCGGCGTTTGGACCGGCAGCGCCGATGGACTCGCCTACACCTACACCGAGTCGTCCGGCACGCTCGCCGTGACCACCGCCTCGGTCCAGCTCACCGCCCTCCAGACCTGGCGTCAGCAATACTTCGGCTCGCCTGACAACACCGGCAACGGCGCGGACAACGCCGACTTCGACCGGGACGGCCTCGTCAACCTCTTCGAATACGCCCTCGGCACCGATCCCGCCGCGACGACTTCCGGACCAGTCGTGGTGGCGCGCTCCGGCAACGTGCTCACCCTCACCTATCCGCGCCGCAGCCCGGCTGACCCCGCCCTCGTCTACACCGTGCAAGGCGGCTCCGATCTCGCCGCCGGCTTCTCCCCCGCCACAGGCAATACCACCCAGAACGGCTCGATCTACACCTACACGGATGACGTCGACCTCGACGCCCCCGGCACCCGCCGCTTCCTCCGCCTTTCTGTCACCTACACGCCTGCTCCCTAAACGCCGCGTTCTACTCGCGCACGGACTGCTCTCCGTTACCACCGCCCCGGACGCCACGCGCCCGGGGCGGTCAACTTTATCGCCAACCACAAATCGTCTCGATCCCACCGCCGCTCGCCATGCTCCGCCTGCTGACCTTGGTCCTGCCCACCCTGGCATTGATGCCATGCGCCTCGTGCTTCCCTGCGTCTTCATCCCACCTGCTCTGGTATGAACAGCCCGCCGCCCACTGGGCCGAGGCCCTCCCCGTCGGCAACGGCCGCATGGGCGCCATGGTTTTCGGAGAAGTATCCGTCGAGCGGATACAGTTTAACGAACAGACGCTCTGGACCGGCACCAACGCCTCCCAGAAGATCACCGGCCACAACACCGGCGACGGCGCCATGGGCGACTACCAGCCTTTCGGCGACCTGTTCATCAACTTCCCCGCCGCCGCGGCCTCCACGCCCGTCGATTACCGCCGCGAGCTCGATCTCCGCACCGCCGTGGCCACCACCCGCTACAAGGTCGGTGACACCACCTTCACCCGCCAGGTCTTCGCCTCCCACCCCGACCGCGTCGTCGTCGTCCGCCTCGCCGCCGACCGCCCCGCCGCGCTCACCTTCGACGTCTCCCTCAAGGACGTTAAACGCCGCCAGCTCGGTCCTGTCGCCACCACCGCCGACGCCGCCAACCGCCAGCTCACCTTCGCCGGTCGCCTGTCCCGCCCCGTAGGCGTCGCCGCCGCCGACCTGCGCTGGAACGACATGGCCTACCAGGCCTCCCTTCGCATCTTGCCGGAGGGCGGAAAAGTCGTGGCCGCCGCTACAGGTGATTCCCTCTCGGTCGTCGGCGCCGACGCCGTCACCCTCCTTCTCGCCGCCGCCACCGACTACGATCTCGACCCGCGCAAAAATTTCCGTGGCGAGGCCCCCGCCCCCAGGGTCGCCGCCGCCCTCGCGCGCGCCGCGCAAAAACCTTTCGCCCGCCTCCTCGCCGACCACGTCGCCGATCACCAG
>JALOTV010000117.1 GCA_025457685.1 Opitutaceae bacterium | reverse complement strand
AGCTCCGTGCCTAGCTCCACGCGATTGCCGCGCGTGGTGTTGAAGATGCGGTCACGAGTATCGCGCAGCAGCTTAAAGGTGACCTTGGAGACGGTGCGCTCGCCTTCTTCAGCCACGAGGAACGGCGCCTCGATCGGGTCCACATCCTCGATCTCGACCACCTCAAAGGTGTAGCCTAGGCGGCCTTCGACGAGTTCAAAGAGACGTTTGCGCAGGTAGACCTCCGCGCCGGTGCGGGTCTCTTCGTAGATGTCGCTATAATAATCGGAGGACGAACGGTAGAGAGAGAAGCCGAGGGCGAGTTCGCGCTCGAAGAGCCACGGTTCCTCGAAGCTCAGGATGGCCTCGCTGGAGCGGGAGCCAAGCTGCAGGCGCAGGCGGAACTTCTGACCGTCGCCTTGGAACAGGCTCTTGCGGTTGAAGAGGTCGAAGTTCGACTGGCTGATCTCGGCAAACACGATGGCGCGTTCGAGCGAGCTGAAACCCGCGCCGAACGTGAGGTTGCCGGTGCGGCCTTCCTTGACCGCGATCTTCAGATTGCGGCGCCCGGGGAGATTCGTGCTTTCGGGGCTCATGTTCACCTCGTCGAAGAAACGGGTGTTCTCCAGCCTCAGCTTCGAGGTCTGCATGCGCACGGTGTTGAAGACCTCGCCCGGGCCCATCGCCAGTTCACGAAGAATCACCACGCTCTTGGTCTTCGTGTTGCCCTCGAGGCGGATCGACTCGACGAAGAACTTCTCCCCTTCGGTGTATTGATATTCGATGTCGATGGCACCGGTTTCCAAGTTGGGCTTGCGGATAACGCGCACGCGAGCGTCCACATAGCCGTCCTTGCCGATGAAGTCCTCCAACGCCTTCTGATCCTTCTCGATCATGGAAGGAGCAAAGGTATCACCGGTCTTTAGCTTGAGCAGGCCCATGAGCTGGTCGGTCGGGTAGAGCGTGTTGCCGGTGATGGCGACCGCACCGAGCTTATACTGGCGGCCTTCCTCGATCACGAAGGTGAGGACCAGTCGATTGGGCTTGGGATAGGCGAAGCGGACCTTGGCGGGATCGATTTCGACATCGAGATAGCCCAGCTCGCGGTAGTGATCGCGGAGTTTTTCAAAATCCGTCTCGAAGCGCTCGTCTCGGAAGCGGCCGGTGTCGGTCAGCCAGGAGAACCAGTTCCACTTCCGGGTCTCGATGACCTTGCGCAACTTGCGGTCGGAGGAGGCGGTGTTGCCCTCGAACTCCACCTTGCGGATGCGCACCTTCTCGCCCTCCTCGATGGTGAACACCACTCGGCCCAGACCGGTGGCGCGATCTCGCTCCACTCGATACTCCACCTTGGCCTGGTTATAGCCGGACTTCTGGTAAAACTCGCGTATCTTCTCGGCGTCTTCCTTTACCTGACGCTCGTCGAGCGGAAGATTTTCCTTGGTCTTGGCCTCGCGGGCCAGACGCTTGTCACGCACCTTTTTGTTACCGTCGAAATCCACCCCGCTGACACGGAACTTCGGCGTCACCTCGACCACCAGATCGACTTTGCCGCCCACGAGCGTGCCGCGCTTGAACTCGATGAATTCGAACTGCCCCGTGCGATACAGGGAGCGGATGTCGCGATCGATCAGAGCCTCCTCGAGACGACCGCCTTCCTGAAGCTGCATGTTTGCCCGCACGACCTCCGCGGAGACGTTGGCCGGACCGTTGAAACGCACGGTGATCTCGCCGACTCGCACGGCCGAAGCCTCGTTTGCAGGAGGCACCGGAACCGCCCCACCCGCCACGGGTTGGGCGACGGCGGATGGCATCCACACGACGGCCAGAAGAGAAAGGGCAAAGGCAAGCCGGGCCAGCAGGCGAGCGGCGGGGTTACTGGGTGTAGTTTTCAAAACGAGTGATGGCATTAAGGAAGGTAAGCTTCAAATCGCCTACCTCACCGTTACGGTTTTTTGAAATGAAAAGCTCCATCGTGCCGCTGGCGACTTGGAATTTATCGTTTTCCTCTTTCGGGCGGTTCAGCATAAGCACCACGTCGGCGTCCTGCTCGATCGAACCCGATTCGCGCAGGTCGGACAACCGGGGCGCGCGATTCTCCTTCTCCGCTGAACGATTCAGCTGCGCCAGAACGAGCACCGGCACCTCCAACTCCTTGGCAAGCGCCTTCAAACCACGCGAAGCCTCGGCCACCTGTTGTTCGCGCGGCACCGTGCCATCGCTGGGACTCAGGAGCTGCAGGTAGTCCACCACAATTAAGCCCAGGGGCTGGCGGGCGTGAAGTCGGCGCGCCTTGGCACGCAGCTCCATCACCGAAAGCGAACTGGAGTCGTCGATGAAAAGCGGGGATTTGGAGAACTCGTCCGCCACCCTGAGCAATTCCTGCTGCTCCTCGCCGTTCTTCGAAAGCAAACCATCGCGCAGCAGCTTCATGTTCACCCGGGAACGCGAGCACAGCAGACGCAACGCGAGCTGGGCAGCGCTCATTTCGAGCGAGAACACCAAGGTCGGCACGCCGGGCCCGCGCAGGGGCAGCGCCGCGTGCTCGGCAAAGTTCATCGCCAGCGAGGTCTTGCCGCAGGAGGGACGTCCCGCGAGCACGATCATTTCCGATTTCTGGAGGCCGAAAAGATAACGGTCGATGTCCTTGTAGCCGGTGCTCACCCCCGTGAGTTCACCCTTTTTCATGAGCATCTTGTGGATGACGGTCATGGCCTCGCGCGTGGGCTCGCGCATGGGCTTGGCCCCGTCGCCCACCCGCTCCTGGGTGACGCGAAACATGTCCTGCTCGATCTTGTCGACGAACTCCTGGATGCCGCCGGTGTAGCCGTAGCAGTTTTCCACCGCCCCGGTCGCGGCGCGGATGATGTCCCGCAACAGGGCGAGCTCACGGACCTTCTCGATAAAATAAGCCGCGCCCGCCGTCGTGGGGATACGTCCGCTGATTCGGGTCAGGTAGGCGTAGCCGCCGATCTCATCGAGCTGGCGGCTGGTCTTGAGCTCCTCCGCCAGCACCGCGAGATCGATGGGCTTACCCTCGTTGTAGAGCGCGAGCAGCTTTTCGTAGATCACCCGGTTGGCGGGCACATAGAACGAAGCCGCCGCGATCTTGCCTTCCAGGCATCGCGCGACGACATCGCCGCCGTCGAGCAAACACGCGGAGAGCAACTGCTCCTCCGCCTCCACCGAGTGGGGCGGCACACGCCCCGGGGCGGCGGGCGGCGCGGAGTTGTCTGGCCGCGGGCGACGCGGAGCACGGGAGGAGGAAGCGCTGGCGGAGTCGGACATCAAAGCAAAGAGTCGAGGCAAAGGGCGCGCGGCGACGCCGGCAAGGACTCGTGCGGAAAAGTTGTTGGAACCGCCCTGTGAATAATCCCGCCCGATCAAATCTGCATACCGATTGCTCAGCCGATTCAGATTTTTAGCGCGGAGGCGCCAAGGACAAAACTTACGTGGCAAAGGGGGTGCGCTGCGTGGGCCTGAACCTTTGCGTCTCTTGGCGACCTTCGCGTCAAAAATCTAAACCCTGAAAGGTATCCGCACTATCCGTGCGCCTTGTTTTCTTGGCGATCCTTCGCGACCTCCGCGTTGAAAATCCGAAATGTCGGGTGCTTCGCAGAAAACTATCGCAGAGCCTTCGCTCGACATGAAAAAGCCGCGTCTCCCAAACGGGAAACGCGGCCGGAAAACGCGAATATCGCGCGAGAAACCTTACTCGGCCTTCTTCTTGGACTTGTAGGTCTTCGGGGCGGGAGCGACCTCGGCGGCGGGGGCCTCCTCGATCGGATTCTCGGAAACGACGTCGAAGGACACATCCACGCTGACATCGGCGTGCAGCTTGATGGAGACCTCGTGCTTGCCGAGGGTCTTTACCGGGGTGTGCAGGTGGATCTTCTTCTTGTCGAGCTCCACACCGGCCTCGACGAACTTCTGGTGAAGGTCGGCGGAGGTGATGGCACCAAACATCTTGCCGCCTTCGCCGGTCTTGACGGCGAACGCGAGGGAGACCTTGGCGATCTTCTTGGCGAGTTCCTGGGCACCGGCCAGCTCGGAGGCCTCGCGCTGGGCGCGCTGCTTCTTGAGCGACTCGACGCGCTTGCGGTTGGACTGCGTGAGCGCGACGGCGGCGCCCTGGGGCAGGAGGAAATTACGGGCGTAGCCGGCGCGAACGCGAACTTGGTCGCCTTCGCCGCCGAGACCGGCGACGGGCTTCAGGAGGAGAACTTCATGGTGAGCCATGGTGATGGGATGGGTTGTATTGGTTAAAAGGATACAGAAAAAACTGGCGGGGAAACCGCGAGGCGGTCCTTCAGGATCAGAAGGGCACGTCCTCGTCGTTGATGTCGTGCTGCGGAGCGGGAGCGGGGCGACCGCCGCCGGGAGCGCGAGGCGCGGGGGCGGAAGGACGTTCGTAGGTCTGGTCCACACCCGCATCGTCACTGGCGCCACCCTGACCACCCGCGCCGGGCGCACCACCCTCGCGGCCGCCCAAGAACTGGAAGTTCTCGAGCACAACCTTGAGTTTGCTGCGCTTTTGCTGGGTGGCCTTGTCTTCCCACTGGTCGAAACGCAGGCGGCCCTCGACGAAGAGGGGCCGGCCCTTGGTGCAATACTTGGCGATAAGCTCGCCCTGTTTGCCCCAGGCCTCGATGTCCACAAAGGTGGCCTCTTCGCGCGTCTGGCCGGACTCGTCCTTGAAGGAGCGAGAAATGGCCAGACCGAACTGGCAGATGGCCGTGCCCTTGGGCGTTACCCGCAACTCGGGATCACGGGTCAGGTTACCGATGAGGAGGACGCGGTTGAGGTTGGCCATGGCGGGAAGAAGTGGGTGAAGTGACGGCGGGGAGACGACGCGGTAGGCGCGCTCAGACGCTCTCCACGAGGGTGCGGTAGATGGCGTGCTTGAGGCGCAGACGCTCCTTAAGCGCGGCCGGGGACGAGGTCGGGCCGGAGAACTTGATCTGCACGTAGCTGGCGGCGGGGAACTTCGTGTCGGTGACACGGGCGAAGTCCTTGCGACCGACGTTTTCGACGGAGGCGACGGTGCCGGAGACGGCGGCGATCTCGGTCTTAACGACTTCGACGATCTGCTCGACGGTCTCTTCCTTGCCTCGGTTATCGAGGATGAAGGTGGCGAGGTAATTGCGGTTGGCGGTGGAGCTCATGGTGTGAGGGTTCGGCGGTTGAGTTGGTTCATGGCCTTGTCGGGTCCCTGCGCGAGCAGGAGTCGGAGGCCGGATACGAAACGAGGGATGTTTTGATTAAAGAGGAGTTGTTGATCGTCGGTGAAGCGCCCGAGCACGTAATCTTTGATATCCATTTCCGGAGGAGCCTTGGGGCCGATACCGAGTCGGTAGCGGACAAAGCCATCTCCCATGCGCTGCAGGAGATCGGCCACACCATTGTGGCCGCCCGCACTGCCTCGCACCGCGACCTTCATCAAACCAAGTTCGATGGTGAGATCGTCGTAAATCACCGTGATGTCGGCGGGAGGCACCTTGTGAAAGGCGGCCAGCTTTTGGATGGCGCGGCCACTGAGGTTCATGAACGTCAGCGGCTTCGCCAGCCACACAGTGTGGCCGGGAGCAAAGTCCCAGCGGGCGGTTTCGGCCTCGAAGCGGTCCTGGGGCTGCCAGGATAGCTTTTCATCCGCAGCCAACGCATCGAGCACCATCCAGCCCGCGTTGTGGCGGGTGGCGGCGTAGGCGCGACCGGGGTTGCCGAGGCCGGCAACAAGCGAAATGGACATGACTCAAAGAACACACGCACCGGCTCCGCGCGGCAAGGCGCGGAACGGGGCGGACACTTACTTCTTGGCGGGCGCGGCGGGTTTCGCGGCGGCGCCGGCGGCCGGCTTGGCGGCAGCTCCAGCGGCGGGCTTGGCGGCGGCGGCAGGCGCGGCACCGGCGGCAGGCGCGGCACCGGCGGCGGGCGCGGCACCGGCAGCAGGCGCGGCGGCGGCCTCTTCCTCGGCGATGCTGAGCACGGAGACGACCGGCTGGCCGGGCTGATCACGATACTCGACGCCGGCGACGGGCTTGAGGTTGGCGACCTTGATGGTTTCGTCGAGCTTGAGCTCGGTGATGTCGACCTCGATGAAAGGAGGCAGGTCCTTGGGCAAGCAGCGGATGCGCACGGTGTGGGCGGCCACTTCGAGAACGCCGCCCTGGGTCTTCACGCCATGGGCCTCGCCCACGAACGAAACCGGGACGTTGATTTCGAGCTTCTCGTCGGCCTTCACCTCTTGGAAGTCGACATGGAGATACTTGTCCGTGATCGGATCGCGCTGAATCTCCTGCACGAAGGAAAGGGCTTTCTCGGCCTTGTCCTTGTAGTTGAGCTCGATGATGAGCGCGCGGCCGGCGACGGCTTTGACCAGACGGGTGAACTCGGGGGCGTCCACCGAGAGAGTCTGGGGAGTGGTGTGCTTTCCGTAGAGGATCGCGGGGATCTGGTTCGCTTTGCGAACGCGACGAGAGGCCGAGCGACCGGTCTGGGCGCGGGGCGTGATGGTGAGGCTGAGCGATTTTGTCATGGTTTCGTTCCCCCTGTCGCACCGGAATTGATGGCAGGCGTAATGGAAAAGAGTTTGATCAAAGGCGGCGCGCGCAGGCCTTGGCAACCAAAACCTGAGCCCGCTTCCGGAAAAACTGCTTTTTGCTCAAAAGGGCGTTGACAAAGGTCGCCGCGCCTTAGTTTTTCACCGCCCCTTCAACGAGGGATTCATTGCCTGGTAGCTCAGTGGCAGAGCAGGTGACTGTTAATCACTTGGTCGCTGGTTCGATCCCAGCCCGGGCAGCCATTTTAGTTCAAAAGCGAACTGGTTAACTCCAGTTCGCTTTATTTTTGAGAATAAGGCGTTTGCGTAAAACGAAATGTTAAGCACGAACCGTTTGGTTCGTATTTGGGTCACGGAATCCTGCCCCGAGGGCTCTTTCTCGTCCTCCCCTGCTCCGAGGTGGTTAACACGAACTTCGCGGATAAGGAGACGCACCAGCTCCTTTTTTTCCTCTGGCTCCAAGTGGCCGATCACTTCGCCGAAATCCCGTAATTGCTGGGCGACTGCCTCCGCGTCGATTGCCGCCTGTCCGTGGAATCCGATCTCCACCTTCAGGCGCTCTCGCTTGGTTTTTAACTGCTCCTTCTCCTCAGCTGCTTCCTGGGCCTCGGCCATCACTTCGCGTGACAGCGCATTTGCCCCGGACGCCTTCGCGACCGACAGCAGATGCTCCACTTTCTGCGATACCTTTCGTAGCCTCAGCTCGATCTCTTTCAGCTCCGCTTCCACTGGGCGGATGTCTTTTTTTGCTTTGCGCTGAAGTGCCGACACCGTCTCGGCAATCAAGTCTGGGTGTTTACCTATTGGGCAAAGACCATGAGAAGGCTCAGCATCAAGCGCCCCGTCGTCGTCGAAGTGTCAAATTGCTCAGTCGCAGAAACAAACTCCACCCCGTGATCGTTCAGGGTTTCCCAGAAGTGATAAAAGTCGGGGAGGCTGCGAGAAAGGCGGTCAATTCGGTAGGCAAAGTGATTGCCTCCAGTTCTTCCGTGACCGCATCCGAGCGCACGATGCCCAAGTCGAGTCCTCCGCTCAACACCAGCTCGACGATTCGATTTGTCCGGTGGTTCGATACTTCGTCAGACCTCGACGTCGAGGACATCGAAGACCTTGAGGATGCACCAGAAGCTGAAATCGAGAAAGCCGAAGAGGCTGTCACGGATGCCGCCACGGCCGCCCAGACCATCGCCGAGCTGGAAGCAGAAATCCATATTCTCTGTGATTTGGAAAAATCCGCCCAATCCCTTCGACGCTCAGGCACGGACTCAAAGTGGCAAAAACTCGCCGACACGCTACACGACAATCCCTACATGTTCGATCCTTCTGGCAACCGACGGAAGCTGGTCGTCTTCACCGAACAACGAGACACGCTGAACTAGCCGATGCACTCCAGGCCGACTGGATCGCCAACTGGGATGGCTATGCGGAAACGGAAAAAATTCAGCCGGCAGCGGAGCACCTCCCTGCCCGCACGCCCCCGGCGCGATCACGCATAATTTGACATCGCCGGATTTTGTGATGTTCGTTCACGCCGTGCGTCTCGTTAGACAAATCGTAGCCTTCGTGCTGCTGGCCCTATGGATGCCAGCGACGCAGCACTGCGCATTTGGAGCGGTTACAGCTTGGGAATCCAGCCTGTGCGAAACCGTCTGCAATCACGACGCCGAAGGCACTCACGAGGACGCCTGCACCGTGGTGGAGAGCGGCGACTACACCTTGTCGATCACGCTGGCCCATTTGCCCGCGCCCCAGCTCACCACGCTCGCATGTCTGGCCTGCATCCACGCCCGTCTTCTTTCCCAGGCTACCCCGCTCGCGCCTCCGGCGTGGAGCAAAGACGATCCCGCTGGCTGGGTTCCCAAATGGGCTTTTGTCGCCCGAGCCGCGCTACCTGCGCGCGCGCCCACTCTGACCTGATGCCGCTTTAGTGCGACCCTGCGCGGTCGCCTGCGGCTTTCTCACGGACGGCTCGTTTCAGAACGAGTCCATTGCATGCCGTTTCCAATTTGGCGCGGCTGCCGGCCCTCCGCCCGTCGCGGGGACTATCATCCGATCAGGTCATGTTTTTCCGAACCCTTCTGCCGCTATGCGTGCTCGCGAGCCTCTCCGCCGCCGAGCCGCCCCTCACTCCCGAGACCGCCACGCGTCTCGCTCTTGAACAAAATCCCGAACTCGCCGCCGCCCGCGAGTTGATCGCCGAAGCCGAG
>JALOTV010000116.1 GCA_025457685.1 Opitutaceae bacterium | reverse complement strand
CCCGTCGCGCTTCAGCAGAATCAAAGGCTGCGTCCAGCCCGGCTGCCGTCCTTGCACGGTGAGGCGGGCCTGGTCGCCTGCGCGCAGCACGGCGGAGGCGGGTTCCAGCTCGAAGCTCGCGGCGGCCGCGAGGGCGGGAAGCGCGAGGGCGAGGCGGATGAAGTGGAGGCAGAGGCGCATGGCGGCAAGCGGTCGGGGTGGAACAGAAACCGGTGTGAAAACAGAAAAGGCCGGACGTCGCGCGTCCGGCCCGAGGATGTCCCTGTCGGGTTTAAAACCGGTCAGAGGGGAGTGCGCAGGTCGTGCGAGGTGGGAATAGAGCGAACGCTCCGAATTGGCGCCGGACATGCCGTTGGTGATGAGTCCGTTCGAGTCGGTCAGCAGCTGGCGATCATTCTGGATCATGCCCCAGACACGAGAGGGTGCGCCGATCTGGCTAAGGACCTTCACGTAATTGCCGGCGGAACTCACGGTGGCGGGCACGGTGCTGTCCTTGCCCCACGGGAAGATGTTTTGCGCGGAGATGCCTGGGTGGTAGGTGCGGCTGAGGCCGGGATTCAGCACGAAGCTGGGCATGGTCCAGAAGGTGTCGGGGTTGACGCCCTTGCCGATCACCTGCATGCGCCACGCCTCGTCCTGCAGCACGCCGATATTCACTTCGTCGCCTACGGCGCCGCGGACGCCGACATAGGGGGCGATGTGAGCACCCAGACGTGAGCCGGGATCGCTCCAGTCGCCACTGCCGTTGTGGCCCGGCGCGATCATGCGCACGACCGGATGAACGGAAGGTTGCAGACCCTTGCCCTGGCGGGCGTAGGGCATGAGGTCCTTGTTATCCGTGAGGTAGGCCGCCACGGCCATGCCCACTTGACGCATGTTGGAAGTGGTCTGCGCCTTGCGGGCGCTCTCGCGGACCTTGCCGACGGTGGGAATGATGATCGCGGCGAGGATGCCGATGATGGCGATCACGGTCAAAAGCTCGATGAGCGTGAATCCGCGCTTGCGGAGGTGGGGTGCTTTCATGGACGGGGTGAAGTGCATGGTAATTCCATGCCCGCATACCGACGCAAAGGCGAATTCGGGCTGACTATATCGTATAGCGATCCGACGAAGTCATCGGCGCAGAGCTAGTCCAAGCGGCACGCGTTGTTCCGTGTGGGTTTTCTAGGTGTCCCAGGCCGCGCCAGATGAGTGCCTGAAATGCAGGGCGTGCACTCTCATGACCGCATAAAGTGGCCCGTCATAGGCGAGCAAAGCCTGTCATCTGATCGGCAGACGCGTTGAGTTCCCTTTTGTTTCCAAAAAAGAAAAACCCGCTGCCTGCGACGAGGAAGCGGGTTACTAAATTGGAGGCGCGAGCCGGAATCGAACCGGCGGTAGAGCTTTTGCAGAGCTCGGCCTTACCACTTGGCGATCGCGCCGTCTTGGCTGACGGGACGCGGAAGTTGTTTAACCAATCCTGAGGGCGCAAGTCCCGAGTTGAGTTTCGTGCGAGTGGCCGGATTTCAGGCCAGGCGAAGGTCGCCGGAGGTGCGATTCGCAGGCGCCGATTGAGGCGCGCCGGCAGTCGCGGCAGCGGGGAAGGGGGCGAGCGATTCTCCCCGGACTTTGGTGAGCAAGACTTCAAAGCGGAAGTTGGAGCCTCGGCCCGGCGTGCTTTCGACGGTGATGCCGCCGTGCATCAGTTCGCAGAGCCGCTTGGAAATGACCAATCCCAGGCCCGTGCCGCCGTGACGGCGAGTGGAGGAGGTGTCGAGCTGGCTAAAGGCGCGGAAGAGCCTGGGCAGTTCATCGGCGGAGATGCCGACGCCGGTGTCGATGATCTCGCCGCGCAGGGTGTAGGCGCGGGTGCCTTCCGCCGCACCGGGAACGGGGTCGCCGAGAACGCCGCCGAGACGAATCGTGACGCCGCCTTTCTCGGTGAATTTGATCGCGTTGCCCACGAGGTTGATGAGCACCTGCCGGAGACGGTTTTGGTCGCCTTCCAGGATGGCCGGGAGTTCGGGCGACAGATCGGTGACGAGGGAGAGGTTGGCCTTGCGGGCCGGTTCTTCAAACAGACGCAACACCTCGTCGACGCACTCGCGGAGTGAGAATGGCGAGCAGGATATCTCGAGTCGTCCGGCTTCGATTTTCGAGAGATCGAGGATATCCGACACGAGAGTCTCCAAGCTCTGGCCGCAGCGCTGGATGGTGTCGGTGTAGCCAAGTTGCTCGGCGGTGAGGGGGGTGCCGCGAAGCAGGCGGGAAAAGCCGATCACGCCGTTGATGGGGGTGCGCAGCTCGTGGCTGACGATGGCGAGAAACTCGCTCTTGGCGCGGTCGGCGGACTCGGCGGCCTCCTTGGCGTCGCGGAGGGCGATCTCGGCTTGCTTGCGCACGGAGACGTCGTGGCCGACGGCCTGGTATTCGAGGAGCTGGCCATCGCGGTCCTTGATGGCGCGGTGGGTCCACTGAATGACACGGGAGGAGCCGTCGGGCGCGGTGAGCGTGGTCTCGAAGGTCGCGGACTCGGGCCAGGTTTCCGAGGCTCGCCAAGGCGTGAGGCCATCGGCCAAGACCGCCCAGGGTTGACCGATGAGTTCGGGGCGTTTGCGGCCAAGAAACTGAGTGTAGGCACCGTTGGCAAAAGTGAGGCGGCCGTCGCTTTTATAGCGGCAGATCAGGTCGGCTTGATCCTCCACGATGGCGCGGTAGCTGGCTTCGCTTTTTTGCAGGCTGCGGGCCATCTGCTCGATCTTTCGGGCCAAGCCCATGATCTCGTCGGGATCGTCGGAAACAACATCAGGCGCGGCGCGGTCGGTCGCGGCCCGCGCCGCACTTGCCTGCTGGCTGATCTCCTTGAGGCGTGCGATCAGCGTGCGGTCGAAAACGTAACCCGCGAGAACGAGCAAAATGGAACCGATCAGGGCGAGACCGATGATCCAGTAGGTGGTGCCCAGTCGTCCGCGCAGCTCCTCGTCTGTGGCGATGACCACCAGGGCGGCGCTGAGACTGGCCGCGAGGCCCAGGATCATGAACGTCTGGCGGCGGATGGACAGTTGCATGGCGGGCAAGGTAGGTTTGAACGCGGTGGAGTCTAACCAAATGCCGGAGCGGGCCGGTGAAGGATAAGTAAACTCAAGGACACAAGATGCCTACGAAGGCGAATGCGGAGTAGGGAATGGCGAGCCGCACTCGGGCGGACCGCCGGCGGCGAGGCGGTCGTCAAGCGTGGCGACCGCGGAAGGTGAGCTCGGCGACGGCGGATTTGTCCAAGTGCCCGAGACCGAGGGCGGTGAGTTTGTCGAACTGGAGTTTGGTGGCCGCGGCGAGCGGCAGATGGAGACCGGTTTCGCAGCCGAGGTGCCAGGCGATGGTCGAATCCTTCGCGGCGTGGGCGGCGGAGAAAAAGCAATCGTGGGCGCGATTTTGCATGTCCTCGCCGTCGGTTTTGAGGACTTGGGAATTGGCCCCGGTCTGGGCGAAGATTTCCCGTAGGATATCGAGATCTAGGCCGAGCGCCTGGCCAAGCCCGAGTCCCTCGGCGAGGGCGGCGGTGTTGATGTTCATGACCATGTTGACCAGCGCCTTGGCCTGGGCGGCGCGACCCGCAGGACCGAGGTGACGCAGATCGGTCGCAAGCTGGCGAAGCAGGGGCTCCAGCCGGGCGAACACTTCGGTCTCGCCGGCGCACATGAGATAGAGCGTGCCGGAGCGGGCCTGCGGAATGGATGAGGCCATGCAGGCTTCCAGGGTGTGGGCGCCCGCTTCGGCCGCGCGTCGAGCGATCTCGATGTGCGTGGCGGGGGCGAGGGTCGCGCAGTTCACAAACGTTTTTCCGCGAGGCTTGGCGGACGGCGCGAGCAGGCTGTCCGTTCCTCCGGCGGGGTCGGCGAAGACGGAGAGTTGCGCGGCGTCGTCGGAGACGACGGTGAAGATGATCTCCGCGGCCGCCGCGGCCTCGGCCAGGGATTTCGCGTGCAGGGTGCCGAGCTCGGCCGCGAGCGCGGCGGCGGCAGGGGCGTGGGTGTCGTAGACGCCGGTGATACGATGGCCGCAGTCCGCCAAGCGGCGGGCCATGTTGGCACCCATGCGGCCGACCCCGACAAAGGCGATGGGCCGGCTGGCAGGGGAAGCGTGACCGGAGGCGGACGAAGCGGGAGGCGTCATGGAAAAATGGATACGAGCGGGCGTTGGATTCAGGCGGAGCGCTTGCGACGGGACTTGAAGGACACGCGACCGTCCTTGCCGGGTTTGGCGGACTTGGCGGGGCGGGCGGCGCCACCGGACCGAGGGGCGTGCTCGCCCACGCGGCCCGCCTTGCCGGCCTTGGGGCGTTTGGGGAGGGGAACGGGACGTGCAGGGGCCGCGGCGGCGCCCTCCGCCGGGAGGGCAGCCGGGCGCGCGGACTGGAAGCGTTCGGGCGCGAAAACCGGATTATAAACGCGTTCGTGGGCCAGGGTGGTGAGCGGGCCGTGGCCGGGGCCGAAGACGGTATCCTTGGGCAGGCTGAAGAGGCGGGCGCGGGTGTTTTTCACCTGATCGGCGTAGTGGGTGGGGCTGCCGCCGACCGAGGCCGAGAAAAGGGCGTCGCCGCAAAGCGCGAGCGGCCAGCTGAGGCCCTGCACATAAAACGTGGTCTGGCCGGGAGAGTGGCCCCAGGTGGGAAGGGCCTTGATTGCCACGACGCCAAGGTGAAAGTAATCATTGTCGGTGAAGCGACGGAGTTTCGGGAATTCGAAAGGTTCGCGTTCGTGGATCCAAACATCGGCGCGGGTGGCCTCCACCAGCGCGGGCAGGGCGGCGACATGATCCTCGTGGGCGTGGGTCAGGAAAATAGATTTCACCCGGAGGCGCTTCGCCGCGACGAGATCAAGAAGTTCGGCGACATCGGCGCCCGTGTCGATGACGGCGGCCTCGCGGGTCTTTTCGTCCCAGACGAGGTAATTGTTAACCGTCATGTCCTCGTGGGGCGTATTAAACATGGCAAAGCCGCGCGGGAAGATGGGGGCGCGCGGATAGGCCTCTTTTTTCGCGAGGACTTCGAGGGCGTCCGGGGAGAGTTTCAGATGGCGGGCGATGCGGCGCAGCACGCCCAGTCGCGCCTCGCCTGCCTTGATGGCGGCGAGATCCTCTGGCGTGATTTCCGCACGATCTATGAGCTCCTGATCGGTGATATGCAGACCGCGCTGGGCCTTGGACACGAGGTCGTGAAAGTTGTCCTCAAGAGGAAGGGAAGGCATGGTATGGATTGATATTATAATGTCGGCGACGGCCTGGCAAATGGCGGAGCGAACCGCCTCAAAGACGCACCACCGAACCGGTGCGCGCCGATTCATACACGGCCCGGATGAGCGCGACGGCGGAGCGGCCGGCATGACCGTCGACCAGCGGAGGCCTGTCTTCGCGTATGGCGGACACGAAATCGATGAATTGAGCGCGATGAGCGTCTCCCCATTTCCAGGTGCCGGCCTGTGCGGCGGTATCGGCGGGGGTGGCCTGGGCGGCATGATGAACGGCGGAGCGCGTGCCTCCGGTCGCGACTTGGATGGCGTGGCTGGAGGCGACCTGTCCCGCGACGGTGTCGCGCCCGCGGATGGCCAAGGTATGCAAAACGTCGCCTTCGATGATTGCGCTGCCTTCCGTTCCGAAGACACCGAGCCTGATGGGAAAACCTGGATAAAGCGCGGTGGAGGCGAAAAGGGTGCCGAGGGCGCCGTTGGCAAACACGAGGGTGGCGGAGACCAGGTCCTCGACTTCGATGCGTTCGTGCGCGGCGGTGGCTACACTGGCATAGACTTCTTTCACCGGGCCGAGCAACCAAAGCATGAGGTCGACGGTGTGAATACCCTGGTTCATGAGACAGCCTCCGCCATCAAGCGCCCATGTGCCGCGCCAATCACCGGAATCGTAATATTCCTGGGTGCGAAACCAGGGTATGCGCACGTCGGCGGCGATGAGTCGGCCAAGCGCCTGTTCGCCCACAAGCTTGCGCACCATCTGGCTGGCGGGATCGAAGCGATGTTGGGAAATGACGGCCAGCTTACGATTGGTCTCACGCTGGGCGGTGATAAGGGCATCGCAGGCCTCGACGGTGATTTCCATGGGCTTCTCGACGACCACATGTTTGCCGGCTCTCAGTGCCTCCTCGGCAAGCTTGCCGTGCACGCCGCTCGGCGTGCAAAGGGTGACGGCATCGATTTCCGGGTGCCGCAGGGCATCTTCCCACCCGATGGCGACGAGTCCGTGCTTGGCGGCGAAGGCCTCGGCCCGGGCGCAATCTGTATCAACACAGTGGGTGACGCGGGCAAATTCGGGGATTTCCTTCAACGCCTGGGCCTGGGTAGGGGCAATCGCGCCGCAGCCTACGATAGCGAAGCGGACAAGCGTCGCGGACTGGAGTGTGTGGTCGCTCATGGGCAGATACGAAAAGATGCGAGAAAAGTTTTAAGCAATGGGTCACTATGCGGGCATGGCGACGAGCGGTGCAAGCGATGACGAAGAAGTTTGACGGTCAGGTGAACCGACGGACGAACGCCAAGGGCGATGGAATGGACCGCTAGCGGTGGTCGCACGCTGGCCTGTTGCGAAGCGGGACGGGGCGAATATCAGCAAAGCACGAGGCGTTCGCGGCGCATGAATGTGATATTTCGACGGGATATATAATAATATAGACTTGATATGACCGCGGCGCGGTGCTTTTTACAAAGCGCTATGTTCAACGATCAACTTGCCAAACTGGAAAAAGCCAAGGCCGAGCTTCTGCAAATGGAAGCCAAAATCGCCGCCGAGCGCGTTGCCGCGCTTGCGAAACTGCCCTCGGATTTCGGATATTCTTCGCTAAATGATTTTATCAAAGCGTTGACCGCCGCCGCCAAGTCCGGCGGCAAGGTCAAGGGCAAGCCCGGCCGTAAGGGCAAGGCCGCCGCGGTGGCGAAGGCTCCCAAGCAGCCCAAGGCGGCCAAGGCCGGCAAGGGCAAGCGGGCCAAGATCACTGATGAGGTGAAGGCTCAGGTCAAATCTATGGCCGAGTCCGGCAAGACCGGCCTCGAGATCGCCAAGGCCTTGGGCATCTCCGCTCCCAGCGTCCAGAATATCAAGAAGGCGCTCGGCATGGTTAAGCCCCGCTCCGCTGGCTCGGCTCCGGCCGCTGCGGCCCCCGCCGAGGTCGCGTCTGCTCCCGCAGTCTAACGCCGACACCTGCAAGGTTTCCGCATTTGTATATAAGACGCCCGTGGCGGTTTGCCACGGGCGTCTTTTTTTTGCGCCAATCGCGCTTGCGGGGGCGGAATGGCGCACGTTGAAATGCCGGTAAAATGTCCGCCGTCCCTTTTATCCAAGCCAACACCAACGGTCGCCTTCATCGTGCGGACGAACCGTCCGTTTCTCCGCTAAACCGAGGTTTCCTTTATGGCGATGCGATCTATGAGGTCTGGCGCACCTACCACGGGGTTGTCTTTGCCTGGGATGAGCACTGGGCGAGGTTGCTAAGATCGGCCGCCGCGCTGTATTTTACCCTGCCTTTCGATAAAGAGCAGATACTGGAGGAAATTAAAAAGACCGCAGGTGCGTATCGGCAGGCGGCGGGCTATTCGGGTGAATTGTATATCCGCTTGCAAGTGAGCCGGGGTGCGGGGGCCATAGGCCTTGATCCGGCGCTGGCTGACCGGGCTGAATATACATTGATGGTGCAGCCCTGTCCGCAGTTGAGCCCGGCCCATCTTGACGGGGGACAGTGGCTAACGGTGGCGACCTCGCTGCGTCGAAACGCACCCGATACGCTCAATCCGGCGTGGAAGACGGGTAATTATCTCAATAATTTGCTGTGTCTGCGCGAAGCCCGTTCGCGAGGGGCCGACGAAGTGGTGATCTTGAATCAAGCGGGCGAGATCACCGAGGCGGCGGTATGCAATCTCGGCTTTATACGAGCGGGGGAGATGCTGACGCCTCCTTCGCGAGCGGGTATCCTGGAGGGTATCACGCGTGGGCTGGTCATCGGCGAAGTGGCGGCACGGGCGGGCTTGCGCGTCCGTGAAGTCTCGATTCGGCCGGAAGAGCTGTCGGGCATGGAGGAAGCGTTTTTGCTTTCGACGACCAAGGACATCCAGCCGGTTCGTGCCATTGATGCGCACAGTTACCGAGTCGGGCCGGATACGCTTTCTCGGCGTTTGAAGACGGCCTTCGCTGATTACGCGCATGAGCAGGCCGAGCGATGGCGCGCCGATCGCTCGGCGTAATCTGTCAGGCATTCATCCGGTGCCCGAAGCATCGGGCGGTCGTAGCGGTCAGCGACCGGGGCGAGCCGGCAGGAGATCGAGCTGCGGGTCGCGGATGAGATCGTAGTTTTTGAGAATACGCAGAACCTCGAGCGTATCGCTTTTGCGGTAGCTGCGGTTGATCTCCACCTTGTCCACCAGATCGAGCAGGATGGCGCGGAAAGAGATGATCCCGTCCACGCCGCGAGCCTTGAGCAACTCGACGCTCTGACTTCGGAAGGGCTCTTGGGTGGGCAGGGCGGGCAGCACGAGGACCTTCGCGAAGCCCTCGGTTCTGTCTCCGCCGGCGTCGTCGGGCGGAAAGAGGCGGACGGCCTGCTTATGCACGGCGTCCTCGAGGAATTTAAAAATCTCTGGCGAACTCTTGAGCATGCCCGGCGTGAACACATCGGTGTGCCACGGCTTCACCGCGACGATGGCGCGATGGAGGTAAGGAAGTTCGGTCGCGAAGAGGAAGAAGTCGGGTTTGCGGCTCTCGCGGGTCCAGGAAGGGTTGAGAACGACTAAGTCGATTTCTTCGTCGCTGGTTTTGCGTCGCGCCTGCACGGCGTGTTTTCGCACTTGGCGCACGAAAAACCCGTTTTGTTCAAAATATTCCCTGACTATCCCTTCGTCGATGGCGGCCACGCGGAGGACCAAACCAAAAAAGAGCGGCGGGCTGAATCTCAAAAAAGAGATTTCACCGTGCGGGGGCGGAGGGGCGCGGGATAACGTTCGGACACAAAAAGTCCCGACCCCTCGCGGGTGTCGGGACTTTTTGAATACAAAAGGAACCGGACTTACTTCTTGAGGACCACGAGATCGGCGCGGCGATCCTTGGCCATGA
>JALOTV010000402.1 GCA_025457685.1 Opitutaceae bacterium | reverse complement strand
GCATAACCGAGGCCGATGATGACCGCAAAAATATAGACGGTGACGGCCGCCTGCTTGAGTGAGAATGACCAGGAGTTCATGGCGTGAGCGGGGGCTTGGACGAGACGGCCGGGGAGGCGGGCATCAGACGGCCAAGCTCTCTCGCGCCATCACGAAGCGGTTCGCACATCTGGTGGAGCGCGTCGGTGAGCGCGGGGTTCGCGGTGCGCGGGGTCACGAAGGGGAACGGCGGGGCGGGCGCGTACTCGGCTTGCAGCATGAGCGCCTCGGCGTAGGCGCGGCTGCGGAGCCGCTCGACCAAGGCGAGCCCGAGGTCGATTCCCGCGGTGACACCGGCGCCGGTGACGAGCGTGCCGTCCCAGACGATGCGTTCCTCGACGGGGGTCGCTCCGAAAGCGGGCAGCGCTTCGCGCACGATCCAGTGGCTGGTGATGCGTTTTCCGCGGAGGAGGCCGGCGGCGCCCAGCAGAAACGCTCCGGTGCACACCGTGGCGACATAGCGTGCGCGGGGCGCGCGGTCGGCGACAAAAGCCTGGGTCGCCGCATCGCGCGCGGCGGCGATGGTGCCCTGGCTGCCACCGGGAACGAAGAGCACGTCGAGGGCGGCCGGGCAGTCCGCCAGGGTGGTGGTGGGGGCGATGGCCAGACCCAGATCGCTGGCGACGGGTGCGAGCGTCGGCTGATTGGTGACGAGGTGAATCTTTGCGCCCATGAGGCAGGCGAAAAAGTAGTGCGGGCCGACCAGATCGAGCGCGGTGAAGCCGGGATAGAGGAGCAGCGCGATTTGTTCGGCGCCGTGCATCCGAATGTCGGGGATCGCCATGAGCTTCGCGTGGGCTTCGAGCTGCGCGGGCGTCGGTGGCGGCTGGGCGGGGCCCTGTTGATGATGGGCGTCGAGCACCGCCGCCGAGTCGGCGGCGGCAGGAGCGGCGGGCGAACTGGCGCGGGCGGTTGAGCCGAGCGCGAGCAATGGCCCGAGGGCCGCGAGTTGACGCAGGAACTCGCGGCGGGGCGGGGCGGATTTTTCCGGGGCGGACATGGTCTTAGAACTCCCGCTGTAGTTTAATCGTGAATGCACGGGGCTGAGTCGGCATGAGGATGTCGGCCGCCAGATACTGGTAGGCCTCGAGGTGGCTCTCGTCGGTGAGGTTGGTGAGGCCGAGCGCGAGGGTGTAGCGGCCGAAGGCGTAGGAGGCCTGGGCGTCCAAGGCGTGGTAGGCTTCGGCGCGGTAGCCGGCGGGCAGCTTGATGGCGCGGTTGCTGGCGGCGGTGAGACCGGCGCCGACGCCGAGGCCCTTGAGGGTGCCGGTCTGGAAACGGTAGCGCGCGGCGAGGCGACCGGAGTGCAGCGGGATCTTCGCGAGATCGCTGCCAATGTTGGCCACGGTGGTGTCGCGCGTGACGGCGGCGTCCGTGTAGGCGTAGGCGGCGAGCAAGGAGAAGGCGGGGGTGGGTTCCCAGATGAGGTCGGTCTCGAAGCCGCGGGAACGTTGCTCGCCTGTTTGCACGGAGGTGAAGGGAACGGCGGGGTTGGAGACGGCGACGTTGCGACGCTCAAGTTGGAAGACAGCGACGCTGCCGTGGAGACCGCTGGGCTTGTGTTGGAATTTCACGCCGCCTTCGCGGTGGCGGGAGGACTCGGGTTTAAGCGAGTTGCCGGGCGCGAGCGTGATGGCCGACGGAGCGCGAAAGCCTTCGGAGTGAGCCGCGAAAACGGAGATACCAGGCGTGAATTCCCACGCGGCGCCGAGGCGTGGCGTGATTTCGTCGTAGCCGTTTTTGCCGGCGAGTTCGGTGATCTCGATGCGGGTGTAGCGCAGGCCGCCGAGCAGGTGGACACCGCCGGGGAGTTCGATCTGGTCCTGCACCCAAAGCGCGGTGGTCTGGTAGTTGTCCGTCTGCACGATCCCGGCGAGGCTGGGCGCGACGAAGGAGAGCGTGTTGGCGGAGGAGCTGAAATCGAGGAAGCCGATCGGGGTGAAGCCGAACGTGGCGTGGTAGTCCACGTCGTCGTAATCGACGCCGGTCGCGATGCGATGGGTGAGGGAACCGGTTTTTACGTGACCGTCGACTTGCAGTGTCAGCGTGGTTTCATCGACCTCGGTCGGAAGATAGCCTGAGAGGTAGGTGTAGACCGGGCCGACATTGGGGAAGAACGCATTGAAGGGGAACGTGCGCATTGAAGGGGAACGTGGAGTTCTCCTCGAACTCGCTTCGGTAGGCGCGGCCGCGGAGCGTGGCGCTCCAGTCGGCGGAGAACTCGTGGCGCAGGGTCGCGGTGATGAGGCGGTTTTCGACGACGGTGTCCGGTGCATCGAGTGCGCCGGGGAAACGCTCGCGATCGAGGCCGGGCGTGTAGGCGCTGTTGCCGGGGATGAAGAGCTCGGCGGGCAGGCCGGAGTATTCCAGCTGCTTCAGCTTGGTGAACTGGCCCTTCACGACGAGTTCGGTGCTGGGCGTGAAGCGAATGGCGAGCGACGGGTTGATGCTGTGGCGCTCGCTGTCGACCGCATCGAGGTGGCTGTCGGCGGAGCCGTAGTCGGCGGTGAGGCGCAGGGCGGCGCGACCGGTGGTGCCGAGCGGCTGGTTGAGGTCCACCTCGGTGCCGAAGGCCGAGAAGCTGCCGCCGCGCAGGGCGACGCTGCGGCGGGCGGCGGTGTAATCGGGGCGTTTCGTTTCGAGATTGATGAGGCCGCCGAGCGGTGCGCCGACACCGCCCGCGTAGAGTGCGGAGGCGGGGCCCTTGGCGACGTCGATGCGTTCGACGTTCACGAGCGTGGTCGGATCGATGACGGCGGTGGCTCCGTACGCGGGGAGACCGTCGACGTAGATTTCAGAGGAGAAGCCGCGGATCTTCGGCTGATCGAGGACGACCTCCTCGTTCTTGGTGGGGACCGCGCCGGCTACGTTGACGAGGGCGGCGGAGAGGTTG
>JALOTV010000401.1 GCA_025457685.1 Opitutaceae bacterium | reverse complement strand
GTGCTCTCGGCCACGACCACCCAGTCGAATTGCAGCTGGCAATCCTGGGCGTCGGAGACGTGGGCGGAGGCCAGCAATCGGGCGCCGGGAGGCACCGTGCCCAAGGCGAATTCAGCCTCGATGCGGTCGATATGCGGGCTGCGATTTTTGGGCCAGTGTCCGTTCCACGCGTAGCTGACGGCGTCCACGGAAGGCAGCTTCTCCCCGCTGGCCAAAAACATGCCATACCACGTCGCGGTCGTCTCCTGTTTCTGCCCCCACACGAACGCGAAAGTCCCCAGGCAGCGCCCCTCGCCATCGGCGATCGCGGCGTTGTGCGCGGCCAGGTAGTTCCGGGCTTTTTCCCGTGCGAGCGGCTCGATGGGCGCACCCCAGGCGGTCTTATCGACCTCCCAATGGCCGACCGGCCCGTATTCGGCGAGAATGAAGGGCTTGTCCCAACCCGCCTCGGCGAGCGCACGGGCCACGCCGACCGCGCCGCCATAGGCGTTTACGCCCAAGATATCGAGCGACCGGTAATCGCGCATCAACGCGCGGACCTTGCCCACCGACGCACCGGCGATCACCGTGCACACGGGGTGGTCGGGATCCTCCTCCTTCACGATGCCGGCCAAGACCTCGAGCTCGCGCCAGACATGCGGCACCGCGCCATCGCCATTGGGCCCCTCCATCTCGTTGCCCAGACCCCAGATAAGGATGGCGGGGTGATCCTTGTAACGACGCACCGAAGCGCGCACCGCTTCCCGCTGGCGGCGCACTTGCTCCGCGTCCGTGTAGTCAAAGCCGTGCCGCTCATGCTCCAGCCAGATGCCCGCCATCACGGTAAGGCCCAACTCGTGGCATCGATCCAGCAGCGACTTGCCGTTCTCCTTGCGGCCCAACTGCTCCACCCCCCAGGTGCGGATGGTCGTGCCGCCGATTTCCTTGAGCAATTCCAGGTGCCCGTCGCCGCCGGCTCCGTTCACGAGGTAAGGCAGGCCGTCGCGCAACAAAGTCCATCCACCCTCGGGGTTTAGGCCCAACCGCACCGACCTGAGGCCCGTGCCCTTGGTCAGGAGAGCGACCTCATCCGTCCCCGGGCCGCGCAAATCCAAGGTTTCAAACCAGGGGCGTCGCAGCATAGGGGCACTCATGAAGCGCGCACGCTGGCAGGGGCAGACTTACTGTAAAGCATAAAGGCGTGCATAGAATTGCATGACACGCCCAACAAACTGTGATTTGTTCCGTTCATGATCCACCCCTCCCCAGGTGCGCCCGCGCCCAAGATTGCGGTTTACTCGGCTGCCGACCGGCTAGTTCATCGCCCTTCCGAGCCGCCCATGGGAAAAATCAATCAGCAGCTGATCGCCGACCGCCTGAAACTTTCCCGCGCCACCGTGTCGCGGTGTTTCACCAATCACCCCGGCATCAACCCCGAGACCCGCGCCAAGGTCTTCGCCCTCGCCGCCCGCCTCGGCTACAGCCACCAGGAGAAACGCGATCCGGATGGCTCCCGCGCCGCCGCCAAACGCCTGGCCTTCGGCGTGATGGTTTGCGTCGAACTGCCCAACTTCGAGCACACCGACTACGGCAACCCCGGTCAGGAGTTGCTCAACGGTTTGTCCGAGTTTGCCCGCGTGCAGGACGTGCGCCTCGATCTCCACTTCGTCCGCCCCCAGGATCTTCACCTCACCGATCCTTCCTACGCCCACATCCTGCGCCCGCGACGCCGCATCTGGGACGGCGTAGTGCTCATATACCCCTTCCCCATCACCGTGGTGGACGAGCTCAAGGCCCGCTACCCCGTCGTCTCGCTGGTCGATCAATACGGCACCCGGCCGCTCGATTGCATCGACGTGGATCATCACCGCGGCATCAGCCGCCTGCTCGACGAACTTCACACCCGCGGACACCGCCGCATCGGCTTCCTCACCTGGCGCTACGCGGTCGAGGCCAGCTGGGCCTTGCGCCGATACAGCGCCTTTGTCGAAAAACTCATCGCGCTCGACCTCGACCATAATCCGGCCGACGTGATCAACATCTCCCATCGCGAAAACCTGCCCGCCGAGCAGGCCTACGCCCGCGCCGTCGAGCGCACCCGTCGGTCGCCGGCTTCGACGGCATCTCCCGCCCCCCCGGCGCGCCCAGCCTGTCCACCGTGCAGATCCCCTACCACCAGATCGGGCTCACCGGCGGCAAGCGCCTGCTCGATCTCGTGCTCAAGCGCTTCGACTCCACGCAGCACATCCTCCTCGACTGCGAACTGCGCTCCGGCGCCACCCTCGGCCCCGCGCCGCGCCGCTGACCGATGCACGGAGCGGCGACCGCCGACTCGTGACGCTGACCGGGCGCGCGTTTTCACGCAGGCGTCTAGGTCGTGGTTTTTGCTCCCCGAATCAGGCCTTGATGGAGACGTCCCCGCTCGGGAAAGCGGCAGGCCTGGTATTTTTTTGTTGCATAGTTTTGCATACTTAAAACTACTGGCAACACCCCTCGCGGGCTCTTGGACCCGTTTCTTGACGGGCTCTCGGCGGCCGCCATCCCCCACCCCATCTCATCACCCTTGGCCATGCCTTCGTTTCGCCCTGCCCGTATGTTTCGATCGACCTCAACTTGCTGGGTAAAAGCGTGGGCGCTTTCCCTTTTCTCCCTGGGGGCCCCAGCCGCCCTTTCCG